>MAXP01000221.1 GCA_001751085.1 Desulfobacterales bacterium C00003060
GCCGGCACAGTTGATTTGCCAAAGACAGGGCAGACCACCTGTTATGACTCCAGTGGCAATGTGATCGACTGCAACGGTACGGGTCAAGACGGCGATATCCAGGCAGGGCTTGAATGGCCGGTTCCAAGATTTGAAGACAACGGAAACGGCACAGTCACTGACAATCTAACGGGGCTGATCTGGCTGAAAAGAGCTGGCTGTTTCGGACCAAGAACCTGGTCTCAGGCATTGAGTGACTGTAACACTCTGGCAGACGGTTCATGCGGCCTCTCCGATAGTTCCGTTGCAGGCGACTGGAGGCTGCCTAGCATAGTGGAACTCGCAAGTCTTTTTAACGAAGAAGAGCCAAATATTCGGTGGCTCAACTCTCAAGGCTTTATTGGTGTGGGGACCAGTCACTGGTCGTCGACGACCAGTCCGCTTTACGATGAGATGGCTTGGAATGTGAGCTTATATGGTTTTATTGCCTGTTCTGTTAAGACCAGGAGCGATTACTATGTCTTGTCGGTTCGTGGCGGAAGGGATGGCGTTGCTCCGACCTGGCAGACTGGACAGACGGTAAGCTATAAACCGGGTGATGACGGGGATTTGGAAAGTGGGCTCAGTTGGCCCTATCCCAGGTTCACGGACAACGGCAACGGCACGGTGACCGACAACCTGACCGATCTGATGTGGCTCAAGGATGCTAATTGCATCCACACCAAGTATCCGGAGTTCGACGCCGATCAAACAATTGGGGAGGGTCGGGTTACGTGGCAGCATGCCCTCGACTTTTTGGAAGGTATGAACGACGGCACATACTCAAGTTGCAATAAAGGATATAGTGACTGGCATCTTCCCAACAGGAAAGAACTCTTGAGTCTCACTGATTTTTCACGGAGGAGCCCCACCGTTCCTCAGGGGCACCCCTTTGTGAACGTTGAGCTTTTCGGCGAGTCCATGTACTGGTCGGCTACTACCTACGCCTCCAATCCGGTCAGCGCGTGGTACGTCTCCATGGTTAACGGCGTTTGGCGAGCCAACAATGACAAGCTCTTCAGTTATTATGTTTGGCCAGTTCGTATCGCCCATTGTGGTGACTTGGTTATTTCAAAATTGGAGACCTCTCCCACATGTGTGCGGCCCGGTGATACGGTCCGGACAGAAGTCCGCGTGCAAAACGGAGACAACCCAAGGCTTGCTTATGTTTCAGCCAGGGTTTCGGGTCCAATGGGTGATGAGTCTGATCTCGGCTACACGAGCTATCATTTTGCCCCCAACGAGACCAGGTCAATTGCCTTTCAGTATACGGTTCCTGCTGACGCGGATCTGGGAATGTATGACCTCACCGCTCAACTTTACGAAGACTGCGCAGAGACTTGCAGCAATCCTATAGGTCTTCCATTTGTAGCGGATGACGCCTTTGAGGTCTCTGACGAGGCGGACATTGCGCCTCCGGATGCTATTGATGATCTTTCCGCTGAAACTGGTGATAGCCGTGGTGAGATTCAACTTAGCTGGACCGCAACAGGTGACGACGGTTACATTGGAAAAGCAGCCTGCTACATAGTGAAATACGCCCCTGTGCCCGTAACTGACGTTAACTGGGGTTCTGCCAATACTTATGCACAGAACTGGATGCCTGAAGATCCCGGGGTTGGAGAAACTCATATTCTGTTTGGTTTTCCTCCCGGGCAGAAATTATTCTTTGCTCTGAAGGCCGTTGATGATGTGTTGAATGCCTCTCTTGTATCGAACATTGCAAGCGCTGAGGCGTCGAGTGCGGAAGGGACCAACTACGTGGACATTCCTGGAACCGACTTCCGGATTATAGCAGACAACATAAACTACATAAACGACTTCGAAGTGGAAGCCACAGGCAATGTAAGTTTGAATGATCTGATATACTTCAGCGGCCTTGTCCGGATAGACCTGCAAAATGCCATTATTAGCGGAGAGGGAGAAGCATTCATGCCGTATGTTCCTTTAATGGGAGAAGTCTGCCTGTTTAAGGCCGGTTTTGAGTTTGATCTGGGCGAGTTGATTGAGTCAAACATTGAAGCTGTTAGCAGAGTGGCGGGAATTGATCTGCAAATAGACAGCATGGAATTCCTGTGGAAAGATCTGAAGCCGGATGGAATAAGGATTAGCGCAGAGATGAAGTTTCCGGAGTATCTTGCCAGTGGCGCGGTAAATGTTAACGACCTTGTTATCAGCCGAACAGACGGCATAAGCGGCGCCATTGATCTTGACCCTGAAGGGCAGGGTATACAGATTAATGGATGCAACTGGAAGTTGAAGGACGGAGCGTTGTCTTTTGATTCAGGAAAAGGCCTCTTTAACGGGCATGCAAAGTTGGACATGGCCAACTTTGAATTAACAGCGGACATATCCTTTATTGAGGGTCAACTCTATGGCGTGGGTATGTGCTATGGTTGTCCTGAACCAGGCAAGATTATTCTCATCGCATCCGGTGTGCCAATCGTATTCCTGCAAGAGGTCTGCGGCGGAGTAGAAAATATCCCTGATCCGAGCAAGCTGATTCTAAGCGCAGATGCTGATATTACGGCTGGGCCTGAAATACAGGGCCACTATTTGGTGGGATTGAATGATGCGGGTATGGAGATTGATATCTCAAGCCGGGCTACCCTCAGTGGGACACTGATTTTGGGGGGATCTTACGAACTGGCTCATGCCGAAGCCTATCTGGACTGGCATAACGTGAAATTCGGCGCAAATGGCCATTTGAACGCTTTGGGTATTTATACAGGCTCTGCCGCCTTTACTATAGACGGACGGAACAATATTTCAGGCAGTGCTGAGGGAAATCTCTCTGTGCCAGACGTCTGGTACTGTTGGCCGTTACAGGGTATGGATTTGGCAAATGTACAGAGTCTGCTTGATAACAATGGAATCAAGGGTGAGGTGGAGGTGCAGCTTGGCGTCTTTGGATCGTTGGGCGCAGCTTTTGCTTTTGACTGGAATGGCAACTTCTCGGTGGCAAGCAATCTGGAGTCTCTGGGTTCAAAAACCTATATGGCCTCACACAAGCTCCTCTCTTTAGAAGGGCAGCTCATGCCCGTATATGTTCCTGAGGGAATGGAAGTTATCTATATCAAGGTAACGTGGACAGGCGATGGGGACTCCACTGTTGAGCTTGTAAAACCCGATTCAACCCGGATCACACCGGATAGCTGTGCCACTGATCCTGATTGTTACTATCAGGACGACGCGCCGCAGGAGGCATGGTACGCTTTACGTGACCCTGATAGTGGACAGTGGCAGGTTGATATTATGGACCCCACGAACCTGGGTGATATTGCTGTGGATGTTCTATCAAGCAACAGCAAGCCGTTAATTCAATTGACAGAACCATCTGTGGACATCTCAACAAGTACAAGTGCGGATATCAGATGGGTTGACGGCGATCCGGATGACAATGCATCTGTCAGCCTGTGGTACGACGTGGACCAGGAAGGATACGATGGAAGCCTTATCATTAGCGGGATCAATGAGGACGACGGGGCAGACAGCTATGTCTGGGATGTGACGAGCATTCCCACAGGGAGGTATTACATATATGCGCAAATTGATGACGGAAAAAACGCCCCTCTTCGGTGTTACGCGCCTGGTATGGTGGAGGTGGTCAATCCGCTTTACCCTGGCACACCCACGAATCTTCAGGCGACCGTCAATGGCAAGGTGGTTGAATTGAGCTGGGATGCTGTAGCTGATTGTGTGTACATGCTTCACTACACTGATAACATAACATCCGAGGTCTACGACTCATATTTTTCTCTGACTGATGAGAATCACTGGATCGCAGACGCCGCTCTGGCAGGAAAGGAGGTAAAATTTGCGGTGCAGGCGGTTCAGGCAGTTGAGATAGGCGAAGGTCAGACAGAGATGCGGGCAAGCCTTGTTTCAGCTCCAGTTGTTGTAACTATACCGGACCGTCCCGGAATTTCCGTTGAACCTGCTGTTGTTGAGTTCGGTGATGTATCTCCTGAAACATCTACTGTGAAAGTTGCAACGATCAGCAATATGGGCAATGAAGACCTGATGATAACCTGCCTGAAATTTGTCGGATCAGACAAAGATGCCTTCAATGTGAACAGAGACTGCCCCTTGACCATAGGGCCCGGTGCAAATGAACAAATAGGGATAGAGCTGATTCCTAACAAGCAGGGAGCCTATTCTGCTCTATTTCAGATTTTTTCGGATGACCCACAAAAGGCAGTTTGTGAAATAGGCTTGTCTGCCACGGTCAATTATCTCTGTGACGGTGACTTTGACAACGACGGTGACGTGGATGGCTCAGACCTTGCTGTCTTTGCCGCGGACTTCGGAAGGACAGACTGCGCAAACTCGCCTCTCTGTGAAGGAGATTTTGACGTAGACGACGACGTGGATGGATCGGATCTGGCCGTGTTTGCGGCAGACTTCGGAAGGACTGATTGTCCATAAACAAGTTCATCTGGTCCGTAGGGTTTATTGAGTTGATGGGTTCAATTCGTCCCCTTAACATTTATGACGGGAGGAAGTTGCCATGATAAAAGCGCATTCAAAATACAACGTGGTGCATGAGCCGACCATAAGGCAATCTTTGATTTCGGTAGTCATATTGGGATTGTTGCTGTTATTTATCAGTATTTCTCCTGCGGGCGCTGTCGTGACGGACCCTGAGGATATCTGGACGAGTGAGGATATCGTGCAGCTCGATGCCACGGTAAGCAGCGGGATGCTTACCGTCCAGGTAACTGAGCGAAATGCGCTGGATGATTTTTCGTTTCATTTTATCGAAATTTTTTTAAACACGGATCAAGATCATAACACAGGAGAGGCTCGCGTGGGAGGTGTCGGCGGGACTGACTATCGTATAGAATGTCTCACCGGAATGATAAATATGTTCGACCTCCACCAATTGCCCACAGAGGATGGAGGAGAGGAGCAAACGACCTCTTTTCCCGATATTCCCGGCGCCTCTGCTTTTGTGGAGGGCAACAGGTTAACAGTAAATCTTCCGGTTAATGTCCTCGGAGGCGCCTCGGCGGTAGATGTCTTTGCCGTGGCGCACGAGGGGGGCAATTTATATGGCATTGTTGGAAACTGTGACCGGTGCCCGGAGGCCGGATATTTGGATACAAGCACGGGTGAAGCGGTGGTGCGGCGGCCAGGGATTCCGTTAGATATTACGTTTAGCGATTCGGAAGGTGATAACCAGTATAACGGCCAGGATCTCACGGCTGCACGTTTTCGCACCTTCGGTGATCAGTTTCAGATTATTCTTACCCTTGCGGACCCTGTTGAGCCCTTAAGCCTGTCTTATAACCTTTCCGGCTCAGTAATAATGGATAGCGATCGTAATCTGCTGACAGGGTTTATGGGGTTGGGGGATGACATACCAACCTGGGGTGGAGACGTGACGTTGGTTTACACAGTAAATTATTTGACGCCCATGTTCAACCTGAGCTTTGGGGCAGGCAGTGACAGTTTCCTGCTGTTTGGTCCGCCGACCAGTGACGGACGCTGGTTGGTGCAGGGAAACCGGTTAATCATGACCGGTTCTCTAAGCGTATTTGACGCCCGCGCTTTGTATGTTAACGGCGGGCAGGAGGAGGTCGAACGCCGGCCAACGGATGGACGAATGATCACAAGTGTTTCTACATCCGACAATCTACTCCTGAGTGATATCATGCCGGAGGGAGGGAGCGCATTCGATACGGGTATGGGAGATATCCTGGACCCGCTTGTGTGGGACCCGGCCATTATTATCTCTGAGGACGATCCCGAAGAATTCGGCGGGGTCTCGGGGATGGACCTGATACGAGTAGATGTGCAAGTGGTGGAAAATTGTCTGGTGGTAATGGGTGTGCTCAGCAAATGGGACGACACTCAAGTCGGAAACGTATTTGAAATCTTACTTGATACTGACATGAACGCTGCCACGGGGGAATTCGTGTCCAACGACCAGACATCCGGACAACCGGCTATTGGCGCTGATTACAAGGTGAGAGTTTATTCCGCGGACGAATACACAGATGTGGGATACTATGCCGATTTGGAAAGACCAAACGGGGTGATTGAACCACATGACGCAATTGTCTTTGCCCGACCTTCTTCACTGGGACCGGCCAATTTCACTGTTACTATTCCGCTGGAGGCCATTGGCAATCCAACACCGCATATTCGCCTTTTCGTCACCACCGGAGCAATATTGGCCGGACGATATGACGTTGCTCCGCCTTATCCTATAATCATACATATCACCCCTTCTTGCGAAGGTGACTTTAACAATGACGGTGACGTGGACGGCTCGGATCTGGCAATATTCGCTGCGGACTTTGGCCGGACCGATTGCACTGACGATTGCGAAGGCAACTTTGATGGAGACGGCGACGTGGATGGGAGTGATCTCGCCGTGTTTGCTGCAGACTTTGGCCGGACTGATTGTCGTTAAGGTCGTGGATATAGGTAAGGCAGGGTCGAAAACGGGCCCTACCTTACTATTTGTACAGAGTAGCTAGCACGTCTGGTTTGCTGAAAGAAGCAGACGTCATCATATTGCAACAACACAGCCGGACCTACCCTCTAATGGGCGACTCCAAAAGAACTGGGGGATAAGATGAAAAAGAATCAAAA
>MAXP01000222.1 GCA_001751085.1 Desulfobacterales bacterium C00003060
TTGCAAGCCTGAGCAACGCGGCTATTGATGTTCATGGCCGGCGAAAAAGTGTCATTTGTGGCCTTTCGAGGTATATGTACAACATAGATAACATATGAAGCAAGAGATTAGAAAGGCAGAGCACGAGGCATTGGAGGCCTTGAATGGTGCCTCAGACCCAACAGGGGTCAGGGCCCTGAAAGCCCGATACGTGGGACGCAAGGGGGCTGTCACAAAGCTTTTGCGAAAGCTCTCCAGTCTGCCTGCAGAGGAAAGACCTGAAACAGGCAGGCTTCTAAACGAGGTAAAAAAAAGGCTTGAGGAGGTTTTTGAAAAGGCCCTGCAAGCCTTTGAGGCGGATCATGAAGAGACCCTGGCAGACGCCCTGGATGTGACCTTGCCGGGACGGCCTGTGGCCAGAGGCCGAATACATCCGATTACCCAGATTACCCGGGCCATCTGCGAAATCTTCCAAGGTCTTGGCTTTGAGATCGTTGAGGGTCCGGATGTGGAATTTGACTACTACAACTTTGAGGCCCTTAATATACCCCAGTATCATCCTGCCCGTGATATGCACGATACCTTCTATATCTCTCAAAAGATTGTCTTGAGGACTCATACTTCTCCTATCCAAGTGCGAGTCATGGAGTCACAGCCACCGCCAGTTCGTATTATTGCGCCTGGTAAGGCCTACCGTGTGGATTATGATGTCTCGCATACCCCCATGTTTTACCAGGTGGAAGGACTAATGGTCCAGGAGAACGTATCCTTCGGTGACCTGAAAGGGATCCTGACCACCTTTGCCCGTCAGATCTTTGATGAAGAGACGAGCCTGCGGTTTCGCCCCAGCTTTTTTCCTTTTACTGAGCCAAGCGCCGAGGTCGATATCCGATGCGTGATCTGCAGGGGTAAGGGCTGCCGGGTTTGTTCCCATACCGGATGGCTGGAAGTCCTGGGGGCTGGAATGGTGCACCCGGCTGTATTTGAGATGGTCGGTTATGATACGGACCATTGTACCGGTTTTGCCTTTGGCATGGGTGTTGAGCGTATCGCCATGCTTAAGTACGGCATTGATGATATCAGAAAATTCTACGAAAATGATCTCAGGTTCCTCGAACAGTTTTAGCCATGCGATTGAAATCACAAGTCCAGGACTTAAAGAAGGTTTTTTGAATTGAATTTTTCTTTTCACATCCCTTTAACTTCATGCACTCCGCTATTGAGGAGTGACAAATGAAAGCTAGCCTGAGCTGGCTCAAGGATTATGTGACCATCGACATGGATGTGGTCAAGCTGGCCGAAGCCCTGACCATGGCAGGGCTGGAAGTGGAAGCTCTCGTAGATCGGTACGGATATCTGGACCAAGTCGTGGTGGGACGCATCGTTGAAATGGCTCCCCATCCAGAGGCTGACAGGCTTTCAGTGTGCGGGGTGGATGTGGGCACCGGGGTAAAGCCAGTTGTATGCGGCGCTTCGAATATCAAAGAAGGGGACCTTGTGCCGGTCGCACTTCCTGGTGCCAGACTCCTATCAGGCGATACCATAGAGGCTGGACAGATCCATGGACAGGCGTCAGAAGGGATGTTATGTTCAGAAGCAGAGATTGGCCTTGGAATGGATGGTTCCGGCATCCTTTTGCTTTCGGAGACGGCCAGACCTGGCCTTGGGATTGCTTTCGCTCTCAGCCTTTCAGACACCATCATTGAGTTTGACCTTACACCCAATCGTTCCGATTGCCTAAGTATTATCGGCATAGCCCGTGAGGTGGCAGCGATCCTTAAAACCACCTTGAAATATCCCGAAGTGAAAGTCCCGCCAGGTGAGACGTCTATAGAGGAACTTGCATCTATAACCATTGAAGCCCCGGATCACTGTCCCCGGTATACGGCAATGGTGGTCACGGACCTTAGTGTCGGGCCATCACCTTTTTGGCTTCAAGACAGATTACTCTCGGTGGGGATCAGGACCATCAATAATGTCGTAGATGTGACGAACTTCGTCCTCATGGAGATGGGTCAACCCCTCCATGCCTTTGATTTTGACCGTCTGGCCGAACACCGCATCGTCGTAAAAACTGCTGAGGAAGGTCAATCCTTCAAGACCCTGGATGGCTTAGAACGCACCCTCGGCCCTGATACGCTCATGATCTCCGACGGCAAGGGGCCTGTGGCTCTGGCCGGTATCATGGGCGGACTTGAATCGGAAATCCAGGACTACACTACGAAGGTGCTTATTGAAAGTGCCTATTTCAACCCGATCACTACCCGCCGCACAGCCAGACGGCTCGGGTTGAATACCGAATCATCATACAGATTCGAGCGGGGCGTGGACCCTGCCGGTATCAGAAAGGCACTGGATCGTGCAGCTCAGCTCATGGTCGAAATAGCAGGGGGGAAGCTTGCTGAAGGGGTTGTTGACGTTTATCCCCGACCAATTCCTGAAAGGGTTATAGATCTCAGTGTAAAGCGGACCAATCGGCTCCTGGGCACCTTTTTGACCCAGGACGAGGTTGGCGCTTATCTGAAATCCGTAGAACTGGACGTAGAACCCCTGGATGAGGATCGACTAAGGATAGTGCCTCCAACCTTTCGTGTGGACATTACCCGACCCGAGGACGTGATGGAAGAGGTGGCCCGTCTGAAGGGGTATGATGAGATTCCGACTACACATCCTGTATCTCATGTTGTGGCCGGGAAACCGGACAAGAAGCTCCAAGCGAGGCATCGACTCCGCGAGTTGCTTGCCGGTTGCGGATTTTCAGAGATCGTGACCTACAGTTTTATGTCCGGGGATGCCTGTGACCAGCTCTTGCTCAACGATCAAGACCAACGCCGGCAGATGGTGACCATCCTGAATCCCCTGACTGAAGAGCAATCGGTTATGAGGTCCTCCTTGCTTCCGGGTCTTCTTGCTGCTATGTACCGAAACGGCAAATATGGAAATGAAAACCTAATGATTTTCGAACTCGGCAAGGTGTTTTTCCACACTTCCCAGGACCAACTCCCAGAGGAAATAGAGATGATCTCCGGGCTCTGGACCGGTGAACGTCAAGCAAAAACATGGCACTTCAAGGGAGCAGAAGTAGACTTCTATGACATGAAAGGGGTGGTCGAAGCTGTATGCGATGGACTAAACATAACAGGTGTACGCTTTGCTCCCATAACCGGCAATGACAATTCTTATCTGAGACCGGGCTATGCAGCGCAAATCAATGCAGGCAACGAGATGCTGGGTACGGTGGGGGAATTATCCCAACAGGTATTGACGAATTTCGGGCTAAAACACATTGCCTATTGCTTTGATTTCAAATTTGATCGCCTTGTCGATCATGTGTCAGATGGAAAGCGTGCGCAAACACCCTCCCGTTTCCCAGCCACCACAAGAGACATTGCCCTGATACTCGATAATACTGTCCAGGCCCAGGCCATTTTTGATTTCATAGAAAGCATGGGGCAAGCGTTCTTAGAGCGGGTGGAAATCTTTGACGTGTATACCGGGTCACCAGTGCCTGAGGGGAGGAAGAGTCTCGGCGTTAGGTTTACATACCAATCATATGAAAGAAGCCTTACGGATCGCGAGGTGGACAAGATCCACGAGACCGTTACCAGGGAGGCATTGAAGGAGTTTAATGCCCAGTTGCCGCCATCGTGACAAGAACTTCGCTAAAACGCACACATAGCCATGTACGGCATACAATTCCTGAGCGAATCGATAACAAGAAATGAACAAGAAAGACATAGTGGAGGCAATTTACACCAGAGTCGGATTTTCCAAGCGGGAAACCGCTGCGATCGTTGATAAAGCCCTTGAATTGTTGAAGACAGCCTTGGCCGAAGGAGATTCAGTGATGATTTCGGCCTTTGGAAAGCTTTCTGTGTGGGAAAAAAGGGCTCACAAAGGCAGAAATCCCAAAACAGGTGAGACCATAACACTGCCCGCGCGGAAGGTTGTAACCTTCAAAGTAAGCCGTGTGCTTAAGGAGCGAATCAATGCAGCCCACAGAGACCGAGATACCAGAAAAGCGGTATTTTAGGATCAGTGAGGTTAGCGAGATAACTGGCATTGAGCCATACGTACTGCGATACTGGGAGACAGAGTTCCCGAAAATCAACCCTGCCAGATCCCGCTCCGGGCAACGCCTGTACAAAAGGCGTGACATAGAAATTATTCTGCAGATTAAAGATCTGCTGTACCAGAAAAAATTCACTATTGCCGGAGCCAAACAATTTCTCCGGCACCCCCCCAAAGAACCCAAACTTGCCGTTGGCGACAGCCAACCCATCACATTGGAACAGCTCAGGGACGAACTGTTAGCTATCAGGGATCTGTTAAGCATATAAACATAAACATGGTCACTGACGTTCGTCCAGCCTCCTGATTATCCAGCGGGAAAGTGCCTTTCGATCCTGGTATTGAACAATGCCTTCGAGGTTTTTCAGTGGGATTTCTGCCCTGGCCATCTCCTTGTGCCCGCCGGCGGCGCCTATCTGTCCAAGGCTTTGGCCCAGTAGCTTTCCAGCATCTTTTCGGATTCCATCATTCCTTACTATGATGATCAAGCGCCCCTTATAAATGCCTGACACAAAAGTCCATGCGATGTCGTGAATTTTCATGAAAAAGTCGGCAATGGACACACAAACGTCCGGGTTTGAAACCGGGCCAATGTGGACGTGGATGCGGTGCTTTTGGACAGACTTGGACTCTAAGGCAATTCGGTAATATTTCAAAAAATCGAGCGTTATTTCTGCCTGCTCGATCTTCTTGGCCATATGAATGTTGATGTGCCGAAAGAGATACTGGAAGGCATTCACATCTTCCATGATGGCCTTACGCTGGAAGTTCATCGTATCTGTCTTGATGCCATAGAAGAGTGCCGTGGCGAGCCTGGCAGAAGGGTTGATCTTGCTTGCCCGAAGGTATTGGGTCATGATGGTGGATACAGCGCCATAGTGTGGGCGTATGTCCATGAATGGAGCTTTGGCTCCAGTATCGGGATGGTGGTCGATGATGATATCGAAGTTGATGTCACTAAAACACTCATTGTGACTCGGCTGGGAGTCGATGATGGCATAGCGGGTAAATTGGCCTTGATCGACTTCCTTTGTCGGGACTACATCGAGCTTGAGCAATCGGATCATGGCCAGATTGTCAGGCCGCGTGATTGTATTTATACTGGCGATGGTGGTTGCAGAGACCCGTCGCCACAAAAGGCGTTTCAACGCCATGGCGCCGGCCATGGCATCCGGGTCTGCGTTGATCAGGATAAGCAGGCGGTCTTCTCGACAAAAAAGGCCAAGGAGACGGCGCAGTTTTTCTGACGTAGAGGCTCCCATGACGAATGTTGTCCCGCAAGTTAGGGTCTAATACAATGTCCTGTCAATAGAGAATCGACCTTGCTCCGCATAAGGTCAATCTCCGGGGGTTGCGCCCAGAGTATCTCAGGATCTGCCCTGAACCATGTGAGCTGTCGTTTGGCATAACGGCGAGTGTCCCGCTTGAAAAGGCGAATGGTTTCCTCCCATGCAATGCGTCCCTCGAGATAGTCCGCCATGTGACGGTATCCGATAGACTGCATGGACTTGAGGGTTGAGGGATAGCCATGATCCAGCAACCATCTCACCTCTTCTAATAATCCAGATGCCAGCATCAGATCAACGCGTCTGTCAATGTGATCATACAAGATGTCCCTGTCCAGTGTCAACCCGATCTTGAGTGTCCTGTAACGGATATCTCGAAAACCGTGGGCCTTCTGGTGGTAGGAGATAGGTTTTCCCGTAACCTGATGAACCTCGAGGGCACGCATGATCCGGCAAGTGTCGTTGGGATGAATTCTTGCGGCGGCCGCAGGATCGAGTTTTTGCAGCCGCTGGTAAAGGGCGTCGAGACCAAAGGTTTCGACCTCTTTTTTCAATCTTTCGCGCACGTCCCTATCTTGTTCATGCTCCCTGAAGATTCCCCCCGTGAGGACCTTGATGTAAAGGCCCGTGCCGCCAACGACAAAGACGTGGCGCCTTTTTTGATGAAGGTCCCGGATTACTGCATCTGCCATTTTTCTGAAAAGGGCCGCACTAAAAGGCTCATCCGGGTTTACCACATCGATGAGATGGTGGGGTACACGCGCCCGTTGTTGCTGGGTAATCTTTGCCGTGCCAATGTCCATGTACCTGTAAACCTGCATGGCATCAGCGCTGATGATCTCAGCTCCCAGGGTTTCAGCCAGGGCAATCCCCACATCGGTTTTCCCGACGCAGGTGGGGCCTGAAATGATGATCAGTGGTGGTGTTTGAGACATAATGATATCTTATTCGGCATCTTTCACGACAACTCAAAAGTAGTTTACACTTTGTTGATATTGAATTTTGGCAGTGAAATTCGAAACTTGAAATTTGAAATTGGGAAAAACACAAAGATGTAGATGCGTTACCTAATTTCAAATTT
>MAXP01000223.1:0-256 GCA_001751085.1 Desulfobacterales bacterium C00003060
TCTTTACGTTCCTTGTTCATTTGGGCAATACGCCCGGAGACTCTATTACGTTCGTGCTTAAGTTCTTCAACCTCGAGCAGAATGGCCCGGCGCCTTGAGTCACACTCCAGAAAAGGGCCAAGGTCGTAGTCTTGTCCTCGCTTGCGCAGTGATCCATGCACCAATTCCGGGTCCTGTCTAATGAGTTTTGTGTCTATCATAAGATGTGAATTATCATGGCACTATTACTTAGTCAATGACTGAACTTATAGTATTT
>MAXP01000223.1:360-508 GCA_001751085.1 Desulfobacterales bacterium C00003060
TTACCTTTATTTCTATGGAGCCAAAGGTTGGCTTTGATCTTCGGTGGATGATCTGGTAGGAATAACGGCATCCTTCATTGACCACTTTACACTTTTTTCGAAAAAGCGTGTATTATCGAATTGAATGGCGATGTCCAAACTGGAAATT
>MAXP01000223.1:544-5388 GCA_001751085.1 Desulfobacterales bacterium C00003060
TTTCACTGCCAAAATTCAAGATCAACAAAGTGTAAACTACTTTTGAGTTGTCGTGAAGGATGCCGGAATAACTGATACAACCTCCAAATCCAGTGATGAAAAACGACAGTGATCAGAATAAATGCAAGCGGTGCGGCCAATGCATGAGCGTTTGCCCTGTTTATCAGACCACCTTTAGAGAGGATGATGTGGCCCGGGGAAAGCTGTCCCTGCTGGAATGTGTGGAAGCAGAAACTATGATGTGGCCAGGTCGTCTCGGAGGGATCCTTTCTCGGTGTCTTCTTTGCGGAGCTTGCGCCCAGGTTTGTGCAAGCAGGGTCAAGACAACCCTCATGATCCAATCTGGTCGGCACAGGCTCTTTGAGGCTGACAAGACAGGCGAATCCCGGAGCGGTCTGCTCGGTAGTGTACGGAAACGGCACTTGACAGCTAAGGTCCTGCTCAAGGGTGGCGTCCTCCTTCAGGCCCTGGTATGTAAAAAGATCCCGGAAACGAGCGGACTCCATCTTCGATTTCCTCTGTCTTTTTTTGCCGAAAGGCGTACGGTCCCCCGCATTGCTTGGACTCCCTTTCTGGATGCCTGCCGAACAGGATCTGCCCCAGCGGCGAAAGGGCCACGGATCGGGTTTTTTGTGGGCTGTGGCGCCAACTATCTTTTTCCGGATATGGCGTGGGCTCTTGTGCGTATCCTGCGGCATGTGGGAGCAACCATTGTCGTACCGGAAGACCAGGTTTGCTGCGGCCTGCCTGCCTACGTTTCTGGTGATACCAAGACTGCCAGGAAGCTGGCGCAAAAGAACATCGAGGCGTTCGAGACCCAGAAACTTGATGCCATTTTGACGGTGTGTGCATCCTGTGGTTCACATCTGACGGCCCTTGGGTCGCTTTTTGCCGATGACCATGCTTTTCGTGATGCCGCAGCTTCCATGGCCCGAAAACACATGGACGCTATGACCTTTCTCGTGGAGCATCTTGATTTTGATGTTTACCTTAAGGCGTGCAAGCCGGATGCAGATTCCAAGGGCACAATGCCTTTACGGGTTTCCTATCATGACCCCTGTCATCTTAGGATTGGGCAGGGAATTACCCAGGCGCCAAGGAGACTCCTTGAATCTGTACACGGAGTGCAACTCGTGGAAGCCTCCCACCCCGGCCAATGCTGTGGCCACGGAGGGGATTTCAACCTTTCCCACTTCCCTTTATCGATGAAAATCCTGGATCGTCGTATGGAGGATTTTGAAAAGGTGAAACCTGACAGGATTGTTACAGGTTGCACCGGGTGTATCTTGCAGTTTGCAGAGGGGATTAGTCGACGTGGCCTGGCAGGAAGAGTCGAGGTTTGTCACCCACTGGTGCTGGTAGAAAAAGCTATTGCATCCTGTCCGATTCCAGCTCGGTATAAAAGAGATCTTCTAGTATCTCAAGCTGGAAATACTGATCCTGCGTAATAGCGCAGCGAATGTTCAACTGACACCAGTTCCGGCAGATGATGTCATCAGGGTCATAATGCCCAAAGCAGTCGAACCTGTCCAATGGGAGCTTTGAATCAAGAATCCTTTTTTTCATAATAAGGTCAAAAGTGCTGTCATTTCATTGTGAATCAGACCATTTGTGGCCAAGATCTCTTTTTTTTCAATACGGTAAGGTCCATTTGAGAAATCGGAAATTGTTGCCCCGGCTTCCCGTGCTATTACCATGCCCGCTGCTGTATCCCACGGAGCCAGATTCTGTTCCCAAAACCCGTCAAACCTGCCGCAGGCCACGTAACATAGATCCAGGGCCGCTGATCCTGACCGGCGCACCCCCTGGGCAGCTAATAGACATCGCTCAAATCGAAGAATCAAGGGACGGATCATGGACTGGAAATCATAAGGGAAACCCGTGACCAGCAGACTTTCACTAACAGTCTTTGTACCGGAAGCACGAATAGGACGGCCGTTGAGCGTAGCCCCCTGACCCCTTGTACCACAGAACAGTTCTTGCGTAATCGGATTCAGGACCAGGCCAAATACAATTTCCCCCTCCAAAGCAAAACCAATGGATAGACTAAACTCAGGTAGGTGGTGGGCGTAATTTGTAGTGCCGTCTAAGGGGTCTATGATCCACTCACAGGATTGTGCCCCAGAGCTTACGCCACTTTCCTCTGCGAGGATGGTGTGATCCGGGAATGCAGCCCGGATAAGCTGGATGATGGCTTTTTCAGAAGCCAGGTCTGCTTCGGTAACGAGATTCATAGGGCCTTTTTTTTCTACTGTATGAGTCTTGCCCCAGTAATTGCAAAGAATCTCGCCGGCTCGAGCTGCAGCAGCCACCCCAATATCCTTGATTCTATCCAGATCCACGATAAGAATCATATAGGATTGCGATTATGAAGTCAACAAAATAACAGTTCCCGGTTGAGGGCGTTGATCGCCGACAAGAGACGGTCTTAGTGAAGGGTAGGGCGTTCCTTTTTCAGAACCTGTTCCTTCAAAAACCGGAAGACCTCATTTCCTTCTGCGTCCGGTTCTATCTCACCCAAGGCAACGCCTGGGATTATCTCCCGTGAAGCCAGATCGCTTACAGGCACTGTTTTCTTGATTGACCTGAGGATGTTCATTCGGTCGTTATACATAATGATAGGACCAAAAGTCTCCTTTCCGTATTTCGCTTCATGATAAGAACCGAACATCACATAGTCATTCACCAGCGCGGACTCCGGCACTGATTCGTAACTCAGAAACTCCACAAAGAGTCCAAGGATTTCCATGACTGCCTCAGAATCTCCCCTGGCAAGGGCATCAATCCCCTCATCGGCCATTTCATCTACGTCGCTTTCCTCAAAACGAAAGTCCAGCAAGTCCAAGGCGCAGTCCTGTATGTAACGGAGGGCATCCCGGCCTTTGCATCTGAGAACATCCGAGTCATTCAAGATTTTGATAACTTTTCGAATGCTGATCATTTCCTTCAATTCAGGGCTCTTGCGCAGCGCCACATCATCAAGAGTGGTCTTGTCATAAAGCGGAAGCTCGTTATCCAGCACTAGTATTTCCCCTACGCCCGGATCAACTTCACGAAAATAAAGCTGAAGGTCTCTTCGTTTTTCCGGGACAAAAGGACTCAACGCAAGAAGTCTACGCATGGTTTCCTTATCCAGCTTCCGAGGCTTCCCAGGCAATCCAATAGACTGCGACGTGGTTTTTGAAAGGGTGTTTATCAGGATTTTTTTTCTTAGGTTTTCTTTTAGTGACATGTCATCCTCCTAACCCGGTTGAGCCTGAAACAATGCACAGATGTTGCAAGCCCACCTCAGGGGTGCAGGGTGTCAGCAAGGCTGCAAAATCCTCCACTTTACTATTTCTTAGCATATCATAACAGTTATGTGGCGTAAATGGGAAAAGCCCTTTTCCTTGACTCCAAGTGCCCATTCTGTTAGAAAAATCGTAGGCGTTCACAGGTTCAGGGTGACCTTAACCAACACGCGATTTTTTTTGGGGATTTGGTTTCTTTCATGGGCAAACCGGCGAAACAGGTCCAAAAACTTCAGCATATGAATGGTTGTAGTGAAGTATAAACGCCTACGGGAAAAGATGGTGAAGACGCAGATTGAGGCTCGTGGTATCCAGGACCCGAGGGTCCTTGAGGCTATGCGGAAGACACCCCGACATCTTTTTGTAGGTGAAGCCTTGCAGGACCAGGCCTACGGTGACTTTCCCCTCCCAATCGGCAAAGACCAGACCATATCCCAGCCGTATATTGTCGCGGAGATGACTCAAGCCCTTGAATTGACCAAGGGTGATCGCGTCCTTGAACTCGGAACCGGCTCAGGTTACCAGACAGCCATACTGGCTGAACTGGCCTTTCGGGTCTATACGATTGAACGGCTGAGGGAGCTGTTTATCAATGCTCGCAAGCTCCTTGATCAGCTCGGATACCACAATGTTGTGGCCAAGTGTTCGGATGGGACCTTGGGCTGGCCCGATGAGAGTCCCTTTGATGCGATTATCGTGACAGCCGGGGCGCCGGAGGCGCCCGAAAAACTCGTTCAACAGCTCACGATAGGTGGACGCATGGTCATCCCGGTGGGTAACAGGTTCTCGCAAAAACTGCTCAAGATGTGCAGACACGAAGATGGTATTCACCAAACCGACTTGGGGGGATGCCGATTCGTAAAGCTGATCGGGAAACACGGCTGGAAGGAAGAATAGCCCATGCTGCGGAGACTCTACGATTGGGTCACATACTGGGCCAAAACGCCCTACGGAACATGGGCATTGTTTGTTCTGGCCTTTTCTGAGTCATCCTTCTTCCCTGTTCCCCCTGATGTGCTTCTTATTGCCCTGTCGGTTGCCGTGCCAAAGAAATCGCTCAGATATGCCTTGGTCTGTTCCGTGGGATCAATATTGGGGGGCTGTTTTGGCTATCTCATTGGGTGGCAATTCATGGGTGTGTTGGGAGACTCGATTATTCGTTTTTATGGATTGCACGAAAAATATGAATACATCCAGGCGCTGTACGCGCAATACGATGCGTGGGCTGTAGGCATTGCAGGCCTTACACCTATTCCCTATAAGGTGTTCACCATTACTGCTGGTGCTTTTCGGATAAACTTCATAGTCTTTTTAGTGGCCTCTGCTATTTCCAGGTCGGCTCGATTTTTCCTTGTAGGTGGCCTGATCTACATGTTTGGGCCTAAGGTCCAGCCCTTTATTGACAAGTATTTCAATGCACTTGCTATAGCTTTTGTGATATTGTTGGTTTTAGGATTTGTGGTAATCAAGTTTGTTTTCTAACCTGGAAAATCAGCGACTATGCGGGAAAATAGGCATCCTTCATTCACCAGTTTACACTTTTTTCGAAAAAGC
>MAXP01000224.1:0-1956 GCA_001751085.1 Desulfobacterales bacterium C00003060
AGCCTCCCACTACCAACAACAAAGTTAGGTCTTACTGAGCCTTTACTATACCCCAAAAACATTATCTTGAAATCTATAACTTGGAAATGAAGAGAGCCTGAGACTTTATTCATGCAGATCGTACTTGTCCATCCGGCAGGATCAAACTGGGTCCCCGGCAAAAAAGACATCACCTCGACCGCCAACCGTATGGCGCCTCTGGGGCTGCTGTCTATTGCAGCCTATCTTGAACGCGAAGGCCATAAGGTGTATGCCCACGACTGTCTGGGACCAAAGGCAGTTTCCAACACCCAGGCCATTGTAGACAAAGTCCTCAGTCATCATCCTGACCTGGTAGGATTTTCCGCCACAACATCCGGATTTCTCGACGGTTACAATCTGGCCACAGAGATCAAGAAACGCCGGTCACAGGTTCTGACTGTCTTCGGAGGCGTGCATGTATCTTCAATGGGCGCGGTGCTCCTTGAACAATTTGAACACATTGATTATCTCTGCATGGGCGAAGGGGAGGTCACATTGGCGGAGCTGGCCTCCGGACAGACCCGGGCATCCATTAGTGGACTGGTCTGGAGAGACGCAGGGCAGCCCGTGACCAATCCGCCGCGACCTCACATCCCCGACCTGGACACCCTCCCCTTTCCGGCTTATGAAAAACTGCAAGGCTTCCCAAAAGGTTACAACCTGCCACTGTTCAGTTTTGTCCTCAGCCCCGGAGCCACCATGGTAACCAGCCGGGGATGCCCCTATAAATGTTCATACTGCGACCGATCGGTCTTTAAACAGGGGTATCGCTACAATTCTGCTGAATACATTTACGAACATATGCAATATCTCCGAAACCGCTTTGGAGTCCGCCACATCAATATATACGACGACCTTTTCACCGCCAACCGGAGGCGCGTCGCCGAGCTTTGCGACATTCTCACTTCAAAACCCCTGGGAATGCAGCTCAATTGTGCGGTGCGGGTGGGCCATGCAGACGACGCTTTGTTGAAAATGCTCAAAGACGCGGGCTTTCTCCAATTGTCCCTGGGCATTGAGACCGGCGACCCGGACCTGATAAAACTTCACAAGCCAGGGGTGCATCTCGAAGAAGTACGGGATACGGTAAAACGAATCCGGGCCAAAGGTCTCAGGGTCAAGGGACTGTTCATGATGGGCCTCCCTGGGGAGACTGTAGAATCCATTAAGAAAACAAGCGACTTTGTCATGTCCCTGGAGCTGGATGATATGAATATGTCCAAGTTTACACCGTTTTACGGCGCGCCCCTATGGAAAACCATATTTGAACAAGGGACCTTTGACTATGACTGGCGAAAGATGAACTGCCTCAATTTCGTGTTCGTCCCCAGGGATATTGACTCCAAAGATGCCCTTGACCAACTGTACAACACCCACGTGAAACGATTCTATTCCGACACGGAATGGCGAAGGAGGTTTCGCAAGCGCCTTTGGGAACATCGCCGGAGTCTCTGGTACATGCTAAGGCATCTACCGACCTTCCTTGCCGCCATGCGGAATTTCGAACCGGAGCGGGAACATATAACGAATGAAAGCTTTGGGGACCATATTCACCCGCCAGTCCGGCCCCGGCGGATGAAAACGCCCCATGCGATCAACATCGCTCCTGCAAAAAAAGAAAGCAGATAGAGGATTTCAGGGAGAACGCTTCGGATACCTCCCTGGCGCACAAAAATGTCTATCAGGGCATTCAGGCCCCACGCCAGAGGGGAATAATTGCTGATTTTCTGCATGAATTCGGGCATGACGTAAACAGGTACCATGACACCGCCCACGGCTGCGGCAATGACCACCGACACGGGGCCGAACATGGAAGCCTGTTCATAGGTGCGGAAAATTGTGCCCAGCATAACGCCGTAACCGGCGGCGGCCAGGGCCGCGCTGACTACGACAAGAACAATAGCAGCAGGCGATGAGCCCATTTCCAGCACCGGC
>MAXP01000224.1:1961-5525 GCA_001751085.1 Desulfobacterales bacterium C00003060
CGTACACACAAGAACATAGGCGATGACTTTGCCGGAAAGCAGGGTCACGTGAGGTACCGGCAGTGTCAGAAGCCGGAGCATGGTTCCATCCTGCTTCTCCCTGATCAGTGATCCCCCAAGTGGCACAACAATGAAAAACATGCCGAAGAGAGCCCAAGCCGGAACATTCTGCTGAACTGATGTGGGCAGTTCCTCGACCCCTCCGCGGGAAGCAGGCTCTATCTTGACATCCAGGAGCCGCTCGCTGCCCCACTTTGAATCCATGCGGGGAAAAATCCCGACAGGGACGTTGATCAAGTTCGGCCCCATAATCTCCTGAAGAATCAGGTTCATCCGAACCGGTATCATGTTGGACAATGCCCTGGCCTTCATCTCCATTTCCATGCTGAGGACAACCCGGTGCAGGACATTCACAACAGATGCCCTAAACGCACCCTGCACAAGCGGGTCAAAATAAACGGCCAGGCTGGGCAGAGGCACAGGCTCGTTTTGAGCCTCATTCCCCGCGTTCAGTGCCTCCGTAATCTGCTGTTCAACCCGCTTTTTCACCCCGTCTGTAACTCCTTTTGGAATGATGATACAGAATTGAAAGTCCCCTTTGGCCAATAAGGTCCTGGCGGTTTCCTCATCAATCTCATGCCCGTCAACGTCTTTTACGATCTCAACAGCGCCTGAGCCAGAGAGCAGCTCTTCGATCACCTGTCCTGTTGATTGCCGGTCATGGTCAATAAACAAGACACGGATACCGGTTTCTCCTGCCGTTTTAAGCACGTTTTCCTGAACCAGCGACACGACGACTACAAGAACGGCAGGCATAAGAAACAGCACCAGGATGCCGGATCTGTCACGGGCAAGCAATATGATTTCCTTCAAAAATGTCGCCGTCAGCTTACCCATCACCTCAATCCCTGAGTTGTTTTCCGGTCAGCTTAAGGAACAGGTCTCCCAGGTCTGAACATCCGGGATGTTGCTCAATTAAGTCTTTGGGAGATCCCTGGACAATGGTCCGGCCTTGGTCAATTACCGCAATTCGGGAGCAAAGGGATTCCGCCTCCTCCATGTAATGGGTCGTATAGACCATGCTGGTACCGGTTTGCTTTAACGCGGAGAGCTTTTCCAGGATCATATTGCGTGACTGTGCGTCAATGCCTACGGTCGGCTCATCCAAAAATAGAATCCTGGGCCTGTGCAGAATACCGGCTGCCAGGTTTGCACGCCGCTTCATCCCGCCGGAAAAGGCAACAACGCGTTTATCCGCTCTCTCTTCGAGGCCCACAAGTTCAAGACATTCCCGGACTCTCTGTTTGAGCCGCTTCCCTCTCAAACCGCATAAGCGGCCAAAATAGCTTAGATTCTCCCGGGCTGTGAGGTTCGGATATAACGCAATATCCTGTGGAACCAGTCCAAATAAATTTCTTGCCTGATTCGGGTATTTCAAGACATCCACACCAAAAATGGTGACGCTGCCTTTGTCAGGCCGAAAAAGGGAGCTCATAATTGAGATAGCCGTTGTCTTTCCTGCCCCATTCGGACCCAGGAGCCCGAGGATCTCCCCAATGCCTATGGAAATGTCAAAATCTTCCAGGGCCGGAGAGGATGCGCCCCGATACGTTTTCGTGAGCATACGCGCAACGAGCGCTTTTTCCTGTGTAGATCCTTGATCAGCCACAGTCTGTGTCCAGATTTTCACGATTCTGCAAGATCTTTCACAAAAACTGAAAGTGTCTTCTCAATAACCTGATCCGACAGGTGGTTAAATACTGTAAACGCAACTTTTACGCTAAACCAAAGGGCCCCACTCTGTTTTTTGTTGATTTGTCGGCATCCTTCATTCGCCAGTTTACACTTTTTTCGAAAAATCGTGTATCATCGAATTGAATGGCGATGTCCGAACTGGAAATTCGAAATTTGAAATTAGGTAATGCATCTACATCTTTGTATTTTTTCCCAATTTCACATTTCAAGTTTCAAATTTCATTACCAAAACACAAGATCAACAAAGTGTAAACTACTTTTGACTTGTCGTGAAGGATGCCGATTTGTCCACTACAAAACGTTTACAAAATGGCGTAGGGTGATGGGAATACAATTTTTGACCCCGTGAACGGTTACCATCAAGGGCACTTGGACTTTTTGAGAAGTTACCAAAACTGTAGTCAATATTTTGTTTTTAAACAACATATTCATTGAGGTATCATGAAAATTCTCTTAGTGAACCCGCCCAACAGCGGCAGAAGCATTCCTGAAGAAGAATACGGGATTACAAGCATCAAAATGATTTTCAGGGGAGAACCCCTTGCCCTGGAAGTGATTGCCGGCAATCTAACAGGGCATGAGGTTTGTATCGCAGACCTGAAAGCTGAACCGGAGGTGCTATGGGAAATCTTTGACGGTCTTCAACCGGATGTGGTGGGAATTACCGGTGTGACCTGTGAGGCAAACACGGTCTTGAAGATTGCGCAGGATATTAAGGAGCGCTCAAATCCGGTGATCGTTGCAGGAGGGCATCACGCGTCGTGTGATCCGGAATTCTTCAACAGTGAATATGTAGATTATATTGTCATGGGGCTTGGGAAACTTAGCTTCCGGGAACTGGTTGACGCCATTGAAAGCGGTAGGGCGCAGGACGGCATTCCCGGAGTCGCAAAGACGGATGCGGCAGGACACCTCTCATACATATCCAGAAAATATTCAACTGATGATCTGGTAGACAACAAAGCCCCACGCTATGATCTCGTGGAAAAGAACAGGGAGAAATATGTCATGAGCGGGGTCGGCGGCAAGGCCGGATATGTGGCAACGGCTTTTGGATGCACAAACCGATGTTATTTCTGTTCAATTCCGAACATGACCGGAGGAAAATACCTGACGTGCAGCATTGACGCGGTGCTAAGGGACATGAAAATGTTGGAAGATGTCCCAATGATTCGCTTTGTGGACGCAAATAGTTTTGGCGATTATCATACGGCAAAGACGTTGGGACAAAAGATCCTTGAAGCCGATCTTAACAGACACATTGTTGCAGATGTGCGTTCAGATACGGTAGTCAAATATCCCGATCTCTTTAAGCTTTGGAAGCAAGCCGGCCTGGCAGCGACAGTTATCGGTTTCGAGGAGATCAGTGATGAACGTCTAAAACAGTACAACAAGAGAAATGACGTTGCCACCAATATTGCCGCGATGGGCATACTGAGGGAAATTGGAATCAGAATTATCGGGGACTTTGTTGTATCACCGGACTACACCCACAAAGAATATGAACAGCTTGAAACCTTTGTGAATGAACATGCGATTGATCTTCCCATACCATCTATCTTGACCCCGATCCCCGGAACGCCTCTTCATAAGACACTCAAACACAGAATAACAGTACATGACCTTGACTATTATACCTTTACAAATGCAGTGGTTCCGACCAAAATGAAGGAAAAGGAATTCTATGAGACCTATTCAGCGTTACTGAAGAGTTTTCTTGGGCATGTAAGAACTTATACCTCGAAAGGCCACAAATGACACTTTTTCGCCGGCCATGAACATCAATAGCCGCGTTGCTCAGGCTTGCAA
>MAXP01000225.1:0-2669 GCA_001751085.1 Desulfobacterales bacterium C00003060
CGCTGGTAGGTGACTGTTTTGATAAACTTGCCTGCACTCAACCCACCGGAGTAGCGACCCGCTTTCTTGGTGGGCAGGATATGGTTGGGGCCGGATGTCTTATCGCCATAGGCCACAGTGGACTCTTCACCTAAAAAGAGGGAGCCGTAATTGGTCAATCTGTCAAGCCACCAGTCGAGATCTGCAGCCTGAACCTCCAAGTGCTCCGATGCATATTCATCGCTCACCTGGGCCGCTTCCTCCCTTGTGGAAACCACGATCACTTCTCCATAATCGCGCCAGGACGCCTCTGAAACCTCGGGATCCGGCAATGCGGCAATAACCTCGGGAACTTTCTTCATCACCTCTTGGGCCAGATCCTGTGATGTGGAAATCAAGACGGCCGGTGAGTCATAGCCGTGTTCCGCCTGCCCCACCAGATCGACGGCCACAATGTCNNACATCGATGCCCACTTCTCCGTAAAGAATTCGCTTGGCCTCGGCAACAAATTTGTTGCCGGGCCCCGCCAGGATGTCCGCAGGTTTTCCCGTGAAAATCCCATAGGCCATGGCGGCAATGGCCTGGACCCCGCCTAGGGTCAGTATCACGTCCGGGTTACAAACCGACATGGCATAGAGAATGGAAGGATGAATGCCGCCCCCATGGTGGGAAGGGGAGCAGGCAACAATATAAGGAACCCCGGCGGCCTTGGCAGTGGCAATGCTCATGAGGGCCGATGCGGCATGGGCAAAGCGTCCTCCCGGCACATAACACCCGGCTACGTTCACGGGAATCAGTTTTTGTCCGGCCACAACGCCGGGATACAATTCCGTTTCAAATTCAAGCATACTCTCCCGTTGCTTTTTGGCAAAATTGTATACCTGCTCATAGGCAAACTGAATATCGTCTCTGGTACGCTGACCCAGGCTCGCCGCCGCCTTATCAATATCGTCCTTAGTAATAATGAAATCACCGGTCCAGTTGTCCAGTTTCTCGGCATACTTTTTTACCGCCTCTTCACCGTTTGCCTTAATATCATCCAACATGCTCACGACGATCTCACGGGTTTGGGCTTCATCGGTTTCCGGCGTTTTTGTTGCCTTTTTAAGGTAATTGATACTCATAGTTATCCTCCTTATCTGAATGAATTAAGATTGGCATAAAAACCTTCCAAAGGAAGGTGGGTGACATTAATAGTTATTCTCCATATTCTCCGCTACACATCATGGACATAGTAATTATCTTGTAGGTTGGCCGCTTCCACCAATTTATCGAATTTGGCCTGAGATCCAACCAGTTCCTTTTTTATGTCGTCCCAGACAGGCAATTGAGCACCTGCCTTTTTAACCCATTGGGCCTTTTCTTCAACCGTGGGGACATAAAATTCGACACCCGCTTTTTTCATTTCAGCCATGGCATAGGCCCGTGCCGCCGGGATTTTGGCATGGTTCTGCCTCATGGTAATTTCACTTGCAAACTCGACATCTTCCTGAACATCTGAAGGAAGGCTCTTAAACCATTTGAGATTACAGGAATAAACCTGGGCATCGGGAACGGCAGCGTTAAAGGTGACGCTGGAAAGTATGTCCTTAAAACCAAAAATGAATAGTGCCTCAACAGAAGGATCCAGGGCATCGGCGTACCCCGTCTTAATGGCAGCAGCTGCTTCAACCCACGGTACCGGGATGGGATTGGCGCCCAGCAGCCGGTAAGCTCTTTGCAGAATTTTTGAATTAGGAACCCGAAACTTGATCCCCCGCATCTGTTCAGGCGTCTTGATCGGGCCCTGAATGCCTTTACGCACGGCTACCGTGCGGGGATCGATGCTGGGATACCAAAGTGCTTTGAATCCCCTGGCTTCAATCTTTGGATTGATTTCATTCTTCCAGGCGTCTGACGTGACCAGATTAACAAATTTCTGATTCTCACCACACCAATAAGGAATGTTTATTACATCAGCCGCCGGCGCAAATGGCGCAAAATTGGATATGGAATGTTGCGCAGCCTGGATGGTACCTATCTGAACTTTTTGTGCCAGCGCGCTACCAGCACCCACCTGTCCGCCCGGTGCAAGCTGCACATATATATTTCCATTGGTTATGTTTTGAATATTTTCTTTAAAATCAAGCTGCATGATGGGGTAACTTCTTGAAACACCGAGAACATAAGACGTACCAACAATCATAGTATAACTGGCCGCTTTTTTGCGTTCCTGTTCTTCACCGGCCACCCGGGCGGAAGCTTCCCGGGAACCCAAGGCACAACTTGTCAGGGCAACGATGGCTGTAGTAACACCAAATTTGGCGCTTAGCTCCAAAAAGCGCCGGCGCTCTTCTGATTGAAGCCCCTTATATTCTTTATCCTCAGACATTGATTATCCTCCTTTTCGATCGTCGTATTTAATCCCGGTCACCCGCATTAGAATGCAAGGCTGGAAACGCAGACTTTTCGGGCCTGATAATTCTCTAAAGCGAATTTACATAACCCAACCGTATCAAAACGCTTAAAGTAACCAAAGCGACAGCGCAGGTACAAGCATAAGCAGTATGACGATGGCAAGCATGGAAAAAACAAAATAGACGGCGAAGCGCGATATGGAAAGCACTGGCGTTCCGGTGACCCCCGATACAACAAACAGATTCAGTCCCAGCGGCGGTGTAATGAAGCCGATGCCGAGTGAGGTAATCAT
>MAXP01000225.1:2720-3421 GCA_001751085.1 Desulfobacterales bacterium C00003060
AAGACCATGATCAGCATGATGAGGTACCTGTTTTCAGTCAGCGACGTCATTGTGTGGACAAAATATTGGGGCACTTCAAGGGATGCCAGGGTCTGTGCAAGGGGGAGTGACATGGCTATAATGGGCACAATGACTCCGTTTACCTTGGCCGAGGTTTCCAGCATTTTGGGAATGTCTTTCAGTCTGATGGTTTTCTGAGCAAAGCCAATGATCAACGTCGATACCACAGCCACTGCCGCCGATTCGGTGGGTGTAAATATTCCGGAATAGATCCCACCCAGAATAATAAACGGAATCAAGAGCGCATAACGGCCATCATACACGGTTTTAAGCCAGTGCTTTAAGCTGAACCCAGCACTGGAATCCTCATAACCCTTTATCCGGTTTACTATGAAATTGGTGGCCATGACAGACAGCAGAATCATCACCCCCGGCACAGCGGCTGCCATAAACAGGGTTGCGGCTGAAATACCGAGAATCAATCCGATAATAATGTATGAAATAGAGGGTGGAATGAGAACACCGGTGCAGGCGCCGGCAGCCACCAGGGCACAGGCATAGGCTTTGGGATAGCCCTTTTCCACCAACCGGTCGATGGTGATACGGCTGATAGCCGCCGCA
The DNA here is from genome assembly GCA_001751085.1 of Desulfobacterales bacterium C00003060. Taxonomy (GTDB): domain Bacteria; phylum Desulfobacterota; class Desulfobacteria; order Desulfobacterales. The sequence continues at coordinate 3,342 of MAXP01000225.1, forward strand.
TCCGCAGCGTCGGAACCGGAAATGCAGGCAAAAAAACCGCACCCGAGAACCGTGGAAGTTCCGAGGCCTGCCCGCTGCCA
>MAXP01000226.1 GCA_001751085.1 Desulfobacterales bacterium C00003060
TTCGCAGATTACACGGATTATACCTCGGAAGGTCATAAATGGCGGTTTTCTCGGTGAGTCATGAGCATCAAGAGCACGGCGCGAAGGCGCGGAATAGCTGGCTATTGCAAGCCTGAGCAACGCGGCTATTGATGTTCATGGACAGCGAAAAAGTGTCATTTGTGGCCTTTCGATGTATATATTACCAGAAATTCGAGAACACTCATGATCAACCCCGCTTTTCAATAGGTATATAAGCTCTCTCCTTGCGTCCAATGTAGATCTGGCGGGGACGCTGGAGCCTCCACTTGGGATCATCACTGCTCTCCTTCCACTGGCTGATCCATCCCGGCAGACGACCAATGGCAAACATGACCGTGAACATGTTGAGAGGGATGCCGATAGCCTTCAACAAGATACCGCTGTAAAAATCCACGTTCGGATAAAGATGATGATCGATAAAGTATGGATCCTCCAACGCCACCTCTTCCAATCTCTTGGCAATATCCAGCAAAGGGTCGCGTACCCTCTGCTTGTCTAGAATCCTGTCGCATACTTTCTTCATAACCCTGGCCCTTGGATCATAGGTTTTGTAGATCCGATGACCAAAACCCATCAGCCGAAAAGGGTCATTTCTGTCCTTGGCTCGGGCTATAAAAGGGGCTGCATCACCGCCATTTTCATGTATCTGTCCAAGCATCTCCACAACAGCCTGATTGGCCCCGCCATGCAGTGGACCCCAAAGGGCGCATATGCCGGCTGAGATGGCCGCGTAAAGATTGACCTTTGCGCTTCCCACCACTCGGACAGCCGCAGTGGAACAGTTCTGTTCGTGGTCGGCATGGAGGATCCAAAAGACGTTCAGGGCATTCACGATATCGTCATCGATGTCATAAGGCCGGACAGGCGAATCAAACATCATACTCAAAAAATTTTCAGCGTAAGTGAGATCATGTCTCGGGTACGCGACCTTGTGGCCCCTGAAAATCTTATAGGACATAGCAGCCATGGTTCTCACTTTGGACAGAAGCCTCGTGACAGTTATGTTGATCTCCTCTTCCTCTGTTCTCTCAGGGATTTCAGGATAGAAGGCTCGCAAGGCATTGACCATGGAGGAAAGGATGCCCATGGGATGGGCCCATCGAGGGAAGTTCTCAAAAAAAGCCCGCATATCCTCATGGACAAGGGAATGGTCATTTAACATCACCGAGAACCGGTTTAGCTGTTCTTGAGTGGGCAGTTCACAATTGATCAACATGTAAGCCGTTTCTACAAAGGTGGAATGCTCCGCAAGTCGATCCACGGGAATACCCCGATAACGGAGGATCCCCCTTTCTCCATCCACAAAGGTAATGCGGCTCAGGCAGGCGGATGTATTAGCAAAGCCTGGATCCAGGGTGACGACACCAACTTCCTGGCGCAGCCTGGAAATATCAATGGCTCTTTCTCCCTCAGAGCCAGTGATCATTGGTAATTCGAACGTTTTTCCGTCTATGATTATCTTGGCAGTCTGCTCCATATTCTTCACTCCATACTGAGAAAAAGTACCACTTCTTCGATCCTCTTATCGAAAACATGAACCCCATTCCCAACTCAAGGACCCGAGACGCGATACAAAAATTTGTCATTCACATGTGGGCACATGCTATGGGATACCTTCTTCCGTAGCCGAAGGACTTTGTACTTACGGTCAATCCAGGGGGGGCCTGATATCGCTTGTATTCATTGCGATCAACCCGGCAAATGGTCTCCTTTACGATTGCGGGGACAAACCCGTCGGCAATGATCTCCTCAGCCTCCATATTGTCTTCAACATATGCCTTCAATATCCTATCCAGAATATCATAAGGCGGCAAATCATCCTGGTCCACCTGATCAGGTTTGAGCTCAGCAGATGGAGGCTTTTGAAGAATCCTTTTGGGGATCAGTTCCTCCTTCTTGTTAATCAAACGAGCAAGCTCATAGACCATTGTCTTGGGAACGTCGGAAAGAACCGCTAACCCTCCACTCATGTCACCATACAGGGTGCAGTAGCCCACAGCCAGTTCCGATTTGTTCCCCGTAGACAGAAGAAGGCAGCCAAGCTTGTTGGAAATGGCCATGAGTATTGTTCCACGGATACGGGCCTGGATGTTCTGGCCTGTCACTTCAGTGGCGACATCTTTAAAAAGCGGAGACAGTTCCCGGAGAAATTCCTTGAACATCCCTGAAATCGGAACTCGAACAAGCTGGATACCCAAATTCCCTGAGAGCTCTTTTGTATCTTCAAAGTTTTCAGTGGACGTATATTCAGAGGGCATGAAAACAACCATTACATTTTCCTTGCCAAGTGCCCCAACGGCAATACAGACAGTGAGGGCTGAATCAATGCCCCCGCTTAATCCCACCACGGCCTTGGTAAACCCACACTTACGGACATAATCTCTTGTGCCGGTGATCAGAGCCTTGAGCATGGATTCCGCCTCTGTCCCGCTCACTGGATGGAGCTCACCTTTTTCAGTGTCAGTATCGAAAACAACCATATCCTCTTCAAAGTCACAGGCACTGGACACCATCCGGCCTGTTGAATCAAAAGCCGTACTGACGCCGTCGAAGAGCACACTGTCATTGCCACCCACCTGATTGACATAAAGGACAGGGACTTTGTGCTTTTTGGCAATTCTGCCGAGCATATCCCACCTGATTTCCCTTTTGCGAGCATAGTAAGGAGAAGCCGCAATCTTAATGATGAGATCGGCCTTTTCCTTCATCATACCGGCCAGGGGATCAAAACGGCAAGGCCTCCGTAAAAAGATATCCCGTGAGAAAATGCTTCTGTCATTCCAAATATCATCACAGATGGTCAGCCCTATCTTCAAACCCTTGTACAAAAAAGACGAGCATTGCGTACATGGTTCAAAGCATCTTGTTTCATCATACATGTCATGATCGGGAACCAATATCTTGTGAACTCTATGGAGGATCTTGCCTGTATCAAAAAGGACTGCTGAGTCATAGAGGGGATAGCCCTCCGGATCCGGGTTTTCATCCACAAACCCGCATATGACGCCAATCCCTGTCACTGACTCAACGAGCGCGTATAAATGGCTCAAGTTCCGAGACACAAAGCCTCGCCTCTCCAAAAGACCCTGCGGTGGATACCCGGAGATAACCAACTCCGAAAAGACGATAAGATCATAAGAAAGCCTCTTCGCCTTCTCTATGAACTCCATCATCCTTTCGGTGTTGTGTCTAAAATCCCCAATGGTGGGATTGATTTGGGCTAAAGCGATCTTCAGTGTCCGGTCCGTCCGTTCTTGTAGTCAAGGGCTGCTCGAATGAACGAGGCAAAAAGGGGGTGTGGGGCCATTGGCCGGGACTTGAACTCCGGATGGAACTGACATCCAAGAAACCACGGATGATCGCCAATTTCAACGATCTCAACCAACTGCCCATCGGGAGATATACCGCTAATGATGAGCCCGGCCTCTTCCAACCTCCCCTTGAAGGAATTATTGAATTCATACCGGTGACGATGTCTTTCTGAAATCTCTTTCTTCCTGTACGCCTTATAGGCTAGTGAACCCTCCTCCGGTATACAAGGATAAGCCCCCAACCGCATTGTGCCGCCTTTGTCCACATTGATGTCCCGTTTTTGAACTCCTTGAGACTTGTGATCAAACCATTCCTTCATCAGATAAATGACCGGAAAGGGAGTGGCCTCATCAAATTCCGTGCTGTGGGCATCTTTCATGCAGGCAACGTGGCGGGCATATTCGACCACAGCCATTTGCATGCCTAAGCAGATGCCGAAAAAAGGCACTTTCTCTTCCCGGGCAAACCGGATCGCCTTGATCTTACCCTCAATGCCCCGTTCACCAAAACCGCCGGGCACCAGAATTCCATCGGCTTCCGCCAGGCGCTGCGGATAATTCGAATCATCAATGGTCTCTGAGTCCACAAAATCCAGGTCCACTTTGCATTGACTGGCAATTCCACCATGGCAAAGAGCTTCATTCAGGCTCTTGTACGATTCTCGCAGATGAATGTATTTTCCAACAATGGCAATGGTGACTGAGTGTTCAGGATTCCTGATCTTTTCCACAAGGCGCTCCCAGTCCTCAAGCTTGGGAGCCCGTGTCCAGATATTAAGCAGCGCTACAATCTTGTCATCCAGGTGTTCCTGGTGAAAAACCAAGGGCACCTCATAGATCGTCTCAACGTCCTTGGCTGTGACGACTTGATCCACATCCACGTTGCAAAACAGACTTATCTTTGCCTTTATCTCCTTGGACAAGAACCGATCTGTACGGCAAAGCAATATGTCGGGTTGGATGCCGATGCTGCGCAGTTCTTTGACACTGTGCTGCGTGGGCTTCGTTTTGACCTCTCCTGCTGCGGCTATGTACGGGACAAAGGTCAGGTGAACGTAGAGTACATTCTCTTTTCCTACATCTGACTTGAATTGTCTTATGGCTTCCTGAAATGGAAGGCTCTCAATATCACCTATGGTACCACCCACCTCAACGATCACCACATCCACATCCCCGGCCACTGCCATAATGCTCTGCTTGATTTCATCCGTGATGTGAGGAATAACCTGAACCGTACCTCCAAGAAAATCACCCCTCCGCTCTTTCATAATAACTGAATGATATATCTTGCCGGTAGTGAAGTTGTTGTTGCAGCCCAGCTTTGCGTGTGTGAAGCGTTCGTAATGGCCCAAATCAAGGTCTGTCTCTGCACCGTCGTCGGTAACAAACACCTCCCCATGTTGAAAGGGATTCATGGTACCGGGATCAACGTTAATATACGGGTCGAGCTTCTGAAGTGTTATGGTCAACCCGCGACTCTCAAGCAGTGCGCCGATAGCTGCAGACGCAAGCCCCTTGCCCAACGATGAAACCACACCTCCAGTGACGAAGATGAACTTTGTCGGAAAAGTCATACTAAGACAAATCCTCCTTCAAGATAGAAACGATCTTCTCGGCAATCTTCTCGGCAGACATCCCGAAAAGGCCTTCAATCTCAACCAGATCTAAATATTCATCCTTCCATTCAAGGCTTGTTTCCTCAACAATGTGCCTTATATGATGGTATTTCCCGCCCAGGGCATCCACTTTTTTCTGAAGTTCCACCTCTTGCATGAAAGTTACGTTGAAAAGAATGAGGTGGTCGATCTTTGTGCCGGCCGCCATGACCGGGATGACGACAATACTTCTGTTGTCCCTTCTCCCTTTGCCGATGAAGACATTGGCGTTCTTGACGATTATTCGTTTGGTGCCACGGAGCCTGTTGTCTGCTTCAACCCTCGAGACAAGCGCTGAGGCACTCCCCTCCTTCTTATCGATGTGGATGGTCGAATCCTCAACAGGCTCTCCCAGAATGTTTAGACCGGCTATCTTGTAGAGCGTAGTCCCCTTTATCCCGCTAACCACTCCCTGTAGACGCCTCAAAACCAAAACATTGTTGGTCGTAAGCTGATTCTTGCTGAATCCATGTGCCTCCATCGCTTCAAAAAGGAGGCCCCCCACCTTTTCTGAGATCCTGCTTGTGCCCACTGTGACGGTCTTTGCCTGGTGCTTTATTGCATCGATAGGTCGAACCATTTCATTGATGGTCTTTCCTATGCACTCAAAAAAGGTCCTCAGCATATTCGGTGCCGTCCCCTTGGCACCAAAATCAAACTCAAAATCCGAGATAGGGAGTCTTCCAGCCAGGTACTTCAGCAAAAGGGTGAGATCAGATGCCGCGCGGATTGCCATGGCCGTGGCGTACCGGTTTTGCCTTATCCTTTCCTTGAAAACCCTATAAAACCGGGCTGCCTTTTCCCTGAAGGCCTTGTCCAACACTATCTCATAGACATCCAGGCCCTTGTCAACAGACGTACTAATGTGCTCATGAATCTCCTCCCTGAAATCGACCAGATACCGAGATTCCTCGTTAATGGCCAAGGCCGCATAATATCCCCAGATGTGACCTGCCAAGGTGTTCATGATGGGAGCAAACCGACCTTCTATCTCAGGCACATGAATTACTGCATGCGCGTAGGCATCAAACCGGTGTTCACCTTCTGTAGCCACCACAATGGGCACAGCTTGATGAGCCTTGAATATCGCCGTGTCCTTGACAATATCACTGACCACGTCGTCACGGTTGCCTGCGGCACAAATAAAAATCAACGGCTCGGAAGAAAGGTCTATGTGTTTCTTGTCTTCAACCACATCCGACGAAACAGTCTTGTAACAAAGCTCGCTCAGCTTTATTCTGATCTCATCAGCAGAGATCTTGTTTGGCCCGCTCCCGACAATGGCCCAGTATGTCTTGGTAACCGCAAATTCCTTTGCTGACTCGCCGATCTCCCTGTGTCTTTCCAGTACCTTCTTCATCGCTAAGGGAAGGTTCCAAAGGTGTTCTATCTCTGACAGGATGAAATCATCTGTTATGCCTCCGGTCAATTGGGCCAGCCTCAGGCCCAAGATGCTCCCCGCAACAATCTGGGAATAGTATGCCTTCGTCGAAGCGACGGACATCTCAATATCCCTGCCACTGCTCGTATAAAGCACACCGTCTACCTTGAATGTAATGTCAGAGTCCCGCCTGTTGACAATGGCCAGGGTACAGGCCGCTCGCTCCTTGGCCATGTCAATGGCGCAATTCGTATCCGTGGTTGTTCCGGACTGGGTAATGGCAACCACCAGGGTATCATCAGAGGTATTCTCCAGCATGAATCCACTGAATTCGGAGGCCTTAAAAGAAGCCACACGGATATCCGTTTTGCGCAAATACTCTCTCAGCAGTACCACACAGCCTGAAGCTGCCACTCCTGCTGTGCCCTGGCCTATAAAAAAGATCTTACGGATTCTGTTTTGCCTCAAGGCCGATTCCAGACGAGCCGGTATGACCGAAGTGTCCAGGAGTATCTGCGGGTATCGCTTACCACCTTTTTCTTCGATAGCCACTCGCCCTTCAATGGTCTGTTCCACGGAACGAGGTGATTCTGAGATCTCCTTCAAGAAATAGTGAGGATACTGTTTGCGATCGATATCTCTTGAGGTAATTTCGGTTTCTTTGATATCATTTTCACAGAATTCGATGGGGGTTCCGTCATAATACATGGCCTTGATGCCTTTGAGGCCTCCCTTGGAATCGGCATCCAGTACAAATATTTGACCCTGTGTTCTGCCGGATAGTCCTTCTATGGTTTTCTCGCCATCCATCTTCAGATAACGAGAAGTCTCCTCAACAAACCCGTATACCTCAGAAGCCGGCACATAATAATCCTCAGCCAGGCCCACAAATATGGCCTGGCCGCTCCCCTTCTGTGCCAGGAAGATCTTGCCGGGAACTAAATCGCTGTGCATGGCAATGGCATGGGACCCCTCAAAATCGCTGACTGCAAGACGAAATGATTCCTCAAGGGTTTTGTTTGTCTTAAGATATTTCCCTATTTGAAGGGGGATGATCTTTGTATCCGTGGTAATCTCACCAGCAATAGACCCGCCTGTTTCTATTTCAAAATTTCGCCTCAAATTCTGGTAGTTGTCAATATCTCCGTTAAGACAAACGTGAATAACCCCACGGGAATCAGTTGGATCATTGTCAACAGGATGGCAATTGGCCTCACTGATTTCACCAACCGAGGCCCAGCGGGTATGTGCTATGGCGCTGTGATCAATGTGAGGGAACCTGACAAGGTGCTGAAATATGACATCATCTCGGACCTGCTTTCTCAGGTACTTGACATTATCCCCAAGGCTTCCAACCTCGGCTGCGATCTTGTACGTAAATACGATAGGAACCCTGTCGCCCTGATTGTTGGTCTTAATGCCGCGATTGACCAAGACGTGGCCCGACTGCCTGGACTTAAACTCATCAAGGAGAGATCCATCCTGCAGCCGTTCTTGAAATCGCGAGAAGTTGCTTTCGTCAAGAACAAAAAGCAGGGAAATCCCGGCGGAGTCTCTTCCCCTGACCTCAAGTCGATCAAGGTTATTAAAAATCAGGTTAGCTTCCTCTAACCGCCTCACAGCGAGGGGATTGTTTTCGTACCGGTCAAAGCATCCGAGGGCGTTCACCTTCTCAATATTCTCCACAACCTCATGCTTCAAGGTCCACAGGATATCCCTCAAATCATTTATACGGCAAGCAATCGCTTCATATTCTTCTGCCGCCAAGTGCCCCATCTTCTGGATGCGGATATTGTCTTCGGCTTCGATCACGCCATCAAGCTTCGCACAAATAGCCGACAGTTCTTCCTGATACCCCTTATTAGAAAAAATTTCACAAAAGATATCTTGACCTTTGAGCCTCTCGCAAAGGCCTTCTATCTTTCCCAAAAGCTCTGGCCCGCCAAGGTAGTGCTCTTTTTGCCCAAGCCTTTTTTGCTCAAGCTTCTCCCACGTATACTCACATAGTTCCTGTACGTTACGATCAATCTCCTGTACAGGCACATCCTCTGTCTGGCCGGATCTCCTCTTGAAGGCCAGAATCCCTGTTATCCCGCAACTAAGAACTGCAGGGTCATAAGGGAACAGAACCACTGAGCCTTCAGGAACCGTTCTCAAACACCTCCCGAAGTAAAGGCCGCTTATGTCTCTTCTCTTCAGAAATGCCTTGATTTTCTTAAATATCATTACCCTTTCACCTTGTGTAATGTTCTGCAGGCGTTCACAGGTTCAGACCTGCCTGTGCCGGAGTCACTCCTCAACCGCTATGAATAAACTTAAGGATATCAGCAGACTATAACCTTTGAACCCCTGGCCCAGACCTGACTTTGCACTGGCCAATTATAGAGACTCAAATATGGGAATCGGGCATGTGTTTTAATATGTTTCAATCGTGTGGCGCCAGGGCGGGCTTGAACACTGAACCTGGAACCGCTCACCGTAGGTTTTAGAAAAGTGTCAACTGCCTTTGACCTGTTTTTAAGGACGCCGAAGCATGTCATGTATTGCCCCCCCGGTCAAGAGCGGTTTTGCCAATTCACCCTGTTGGATTTTCTGCATGGAACCATTTCGATCAGCCCCTGGATGAAGCTGTTCAACGGTAGATATTCGGTTAACCCGCACCATTGAGCTTGTAAAACTCACAACTCACTTCAAAAACCAACCGGCCAACCAGCCAACGGGCTAACCGACCAACTAACCGCACAGCTCGAACTTTTTCTCTTGACAAATAGAACATTCGTTCTACAATCTAAAACATAGAACATATGTTCCGCTTACAAGTAAGGTGCCTCATGGAAAATCTATCCAGCAAGCAAGCGCAGGTATTGACATTCCTCATGGACTTTATCGCAGAACACGGCTTCCCGCCAACCATCAGGGAGCTGTGCGATCACTTTGGGTTTAGATCCCTCAATACCGCTCATTTTCACCTACAATCCCTGAAAAACAAGGGCTATATCCAGATTCATCCGGGAAAAGGGCGAGGGATCACCCTGCCCGAAACTCGGCGGCAGGCAGGGAAAAAAATTCCGGTTGTGGGCCAGATTGCAGCGGGCTCTCCTATTTTAGCCCTTGAAAATATCGAAGACTTTTTGGGCATTGATAAGGGCTTTTTTGGGACTGAAAAAAGCTTTGCAGTACAAGTCAATGGAGACTCCATGGTGGATGCCCATATTCAACACGGAGATTATGTCATTATTAAGATCCAGGATCAGGCCCAGAACGGGGATATCGTGGCCGCCCTCATTGATGACGAGGTAACCCTGAAATACTTTTACCGGCTCAAGCACAGGATCAAACTGGAATCGGCCAATCCCAGGTACCCCCCCCTGATCTTCAAAAAGGGGGATCCCCACTCTTTTAGAATCCTCGGGGTAATGGCCGGCCTGGTTAGGAAGGGGCATAGCGTGCAAGGCGTAAGAGCTAAAACCTGACATCTGAAACCAAGAACTATTGTAACTATGTTCATCCACCTTCATGTCCATTGTGCCTTTTCCTTTCTTTACGGCACCTTTACGCCTGAGGCCCTGGTACAGAGGGCAAAGGAGATATACCTCGAAAGGCCAAGGGGCAAACCTGCCTGTCCCCTATATCACTTTACGCACTTTGCCCAAGATCTCATCTGCCTGACCGGAGGAAGAGACGGAAGGTTGCACAAACTTATTTCTATTGGAAACCTGGACCAGGCGCAGTTTTGGCTTGAAATGCTAAAACGTATCTTCGGCCCTGAAAAAAAATGGAGTCATTTGTAAACAAAGTTGCCGTGGTATTCGTCATGGGGTGTAAAGACCAGAAAGGAGGTTCTCAGATGAAAAAGGTTGGTGTAATGGCAGCAGTGGGGATGATCGTTTCATTTCTCATATCCTCCAACATTGCCCTGGCAGGGCAGATCAAGAATCGACAGATCCGCCAGCAGAAAAGGATATGCCAGGGCATCTCAAACGGCGAACTGACCGGCAGAAAAGTTGGCATTCTTGAACGGGAGCAGTGCCGTATCCAGAAAAGCAAGCGAAGGGCTTGGAGCGACGGGAGACTCACTCCCATGGAAGGCGCACGCCTGCACTCTCAGCAAGACCGGGCCAGCGGCCACATCTACAGGTTGAAACACAACAACATCACCAGATAGAACGCGTGGGAAAAGTGCCCGCTGAACGGTTACGACGGACTTACGATGGTGGACGCAGATCAGACACAATGCAGGCCCCGGATGTCTGACGCCGGGGGTCAAATAACATCCCTGGTTGAAAGGGCCAGGGACGGAGATAGGACTGCATTCGAACAACTTGTATCCTTGTTCCAGGACAGCATCTTCCGCATGGTGTACTACCGAACACGTTCCCGCATGGATGCTGAGGACCTGACGCAGGAGGTCTTCATTAAAGCCTTCGAAAATCTGTCAAACCTGAGGGACCTCGAACGATTCCGAACCTGGCTTTTCCGTATGGCGGTAAACCGGGTGCGAGACTTTCACAGGAAGAAGCGAGTCCTGGCTTTTCTTGGAACCACGAAAGATGACAATGAGCCTGATGCAGTAGATATGAAAATCCAGGATGATCCCGGGGCTCTGGATCACATCATGAGGCATGAATTCTGGAAGCAGATCAAGTTGCTCTCAAACAGGCTCTCGCGCTGGGAGCGGGAAGTCTTCTTCCTGAGGTTCATGGACCATCTCAACATACGGGAGATCGCCCAGGTTTTGGGCAAAAGCGAAAGCACCGTTAAGACCCACCTGTACAGGGGGCTGAAGAAGTTTAGAGAAGAGACAACGCTCCTTCAACTGTTGGAGGGATAGATACCGTGATGAATCAAGAGGACACACATCTAAACAAGGATCAGTTACTGCGGGCAGTGGTGGACGAGACAGATCTGCCCGCGTCAGCGCGGGATCATCTCTCCTCATGCCCCCTGTGCCGTACTGAAAAGGAGAGTTTCGAGCAGCATCTTGCACGGCTTGGCCAGATGGTCGAGCGTCTTGCACCGTCGCCCAGCAAGACGGTGAAAATACCGGTCCGTGAATCTACTCAAAGGCACCGCTCACGGTATTGGAACTGGCGAGTCCATCTTGCGGCGGGCGTAGCTGTGGCCGCCCTTATCATTGTGGTGTATGGATCCATCATGGTGAAAACGACGCGCGAGACCAGGTTGGCATCCTTAACTGAAGAGATGTGGAATGATGACCGGCTCATGACGGAGATAGGTGTGCTTTCTGAGAATGCTCTTCCGTTGTTCTGTTTGGATATCTCTGGAGAATCTGATCCGGGCTTTAACGAAGAGTTTGTTGAATTTGTGGTTCCATCCATAGACGGCGATGTCGTCTCTCATAACAGGAAAGGTGTACTATGCTAAAAAAAATCTTAGGTGGAATACTTGTGGTCATCTGGGTGTTTTCGCCCCTTGTTTCGATCGGACAGGATATTCCTCCCGGCAAATGGTGGCTCATGCCACGAGTCTCAGAGCGTCTTGATCTGACCAACGAAGAAAAACGCGACCTGGATGATTTGTTTGTCAATAGCCGCCGCAAGCTCATTGATCTCAAGGGTGCGCTGGAAAGGGAACGATTTGAACTCGAAAACCTCATAGAAAAGGAGACACTGGATGAAACGGCGGTTATGGACCGGTTCAAGAATCTGGAAAAGGCACGATCCAATCTTGCCGGTGAGCGATTCCGGTTTCTGCTGCAAGCGAGAAAGATCTTAGGGTTTGAGCGTTACCAGCGCCTTAAGAATTTGTTTGTGGAGTTTAGGGGAAAAAAACACCCCGGTGCAAGACGATTCAACAAGGATTTGCCACCGCACATGCCATGATGACAAGAGGAGAGAGTACTTCTTGTGCTGTTGCCCCCTCACCCCTGGCCCGGGCCTGCACTGGTGCATTGGTAATCCGAAGACACCCAAGCATCAGGGCAGGCTTGGCCCTCTCCTCCCAGAGGCAATACTGTTGACTTAAGAAAAAGAAACTCTACGGACTTGATTTAATTGTTTGAAATTATAGTAAATTTATATTGAAACAATACCTTATTTATGCTATATGTTTAAGTTAACAACTAAACAAATTTATACAAACATTCTTTCATAAAAGTTTTAAAAGGAGGACATTATGGCACAGGACTTGCTTTCAAAATGTATGCCAACCATGTGATTATACAAAAGAATTCATTAACATTATCCCAAGTGAAATCAACTCTGCTCACAAACAGTCTCCTTCAGATTTTACTCGAAACCGTGATTTGCCATTCCCAAAACTCGTTTCTTTAACCCTCTCTCTTGCAGCAAGTGGTACTAACCAAGGTGTTGATACTAAATCAGGGCAATTCTTTAAAAATGCACGTCGCAGTGGATTATGGCCAGATGCCAGTGCAGTCCATCGAAGCAGTATTTCTAAAGCACGTCAAAAAGTACCTTGGCAAGTTTTTTCAGATATCCTCTCCGACGCTGTTCAAGTAGCCTATGATTTATGGCCACAGAATGATTCAAAATATTTATGGCACGGTATGTCCGTTTATGCTACCGACGGTTCTAAATACAACCTGTCGGCAACAGACAATATTCGAGAAAAATTTGATCCAGATAGTGGCCTCCAAAACAAAGGAAAAGGACATTATCCGCAATGCCTGGTTTCAACCCTTTATGACGTATTCAGGCGACTTGCCATAGCCAGAACAGTCGTTGGAAATGACAGTTCCGAACGAGAAGAAATTAAGAAGCTTATGCCTTTTGTGCCTACAAAAAGTGTTTGGCTGTTTGACAGAGGGTATCCAAGTTATGAATCGATATTTCATTTGACACAAAATTATGACGGATATTTCATTTTTCGCTCACCGGCAAGTTGTACCTTTCCTGCTGTAGAAACATTTATCAAAAAAAGAAAAAAAGAAGATATAATATGGATTACACCTTCAAATACATTCAAAAGTAAGGTTGGTATAAAGGAACGAAGGGAACTCAAACCTATTAAACTTAGGGTCATTAGGCTTGTAAGCCCTGATGGAACTGTATCCGTTCTATTAACCAATCTGTTTAAAAAAAAGAAGTATAAGCGTCATGAAATCATAGATCTATATTTTCGACGATGGGAAGTAGAAAACTACTACCGTGACGAAAAAATAACACTTGAAATTGAAAAATTTCATAGCAAAACAGTTAACGGAATCCTTCAGGAATTCTATGCAGCAATGATTATGAGTGTCATATCGAGAACTTTAATGGTGCTGTCATCGCAATTATTCTTTTCTGGAAAAAAAGAGCTTCAGTTCAAAAATGCAGTATTAACACTCGCATCAGAGGCTGCGTTTCTCGTACCTGATGATCCCCAAAAAGCAATAACAATATTTAAAGAAATTTTGGAGGAAATTGCACGCGTAAAATATTATCGACCCAAAAAACCTCGCTCTTCCCAGCCAAGAGTTAATAAAAGACCGCTCAACAAATGGAATCAAAACAAAATAAAAAGATCGGCGCTAAAGGCTTAAGTCAACAGTATTGGCTCTTAGACCCCGGTGGTGTCCTGAATACTCGCCATAGCGCA
>MAXP01000227.1 GCA_001751085.1 Desulfobacterales bacterium C00003060
CATAGCAGAATAGCAGGGAGGTCCAATGGAGAAGTGGCGGCTTTTCGAGAAAGGGTTCCCCGTTCATCGAAGGCGTGACCCATATCCCGTTGCGATACATATCCCAGATCATGCCTCCCTCACGCGGGTCGTTTGACGACCAGAGCGTATGGTCGAAAAGACCGAAGGCAAAAAGGGCCACGAGTAGAACAAGTAAGAGGGCTCGCTCACCCGGCGAAATGTTATCTTGTGCGTCCATCTTCAACTGGCGTTTTTATTTGATAATTCTTCTGGAGTCCTGCGCTCATTATTTCGTAGAGCATCTCCGGCAACCGATGTTTGACTACCGAGCGTCGCCAACGAGTGAGGTATTGATCTCGTAATTTGTTTTTGTTCTTCCGGGACAGACAGGCCTTGTCAAAATCAACGAGAAACACTCGGTCACCACTGTCCACTAATACATTGCCGGGATGCAAATCGACATGAAGGATATCATTGCTGATAAGAGTGGATACATGACGGATGAGTTCACCCATTACAGAACAAGCATGTTGCTTGTCTGCACAACTGAGTTCGGCAAGTGTTTGCTGGTGCTTAATCTCGCTGGTTACCAGCCACGCCTTGTAAAACAAGCCGCCCCGGCAGGCATAGGCAATCGGTTCGGGTGCACTTACACCAAGGCGCCGCACTCTCTGCAACAGTTCATACTCAATCTGACAACGCGTCTTCTTCCATTTCATGTACCTATGTTTGACAAAGTATCGAACAAGCCCTCCACGGGTGTAATACTTGACGACCACCGATCCCAGTCCTTCAATCTGGGCAATCGTAACTGAGCTTCTCCCACCAAGGACCGAATCAACAGTTCCGGCAGGTGTGTCAAAAAGACGGATGAGCTGTTCCAATTGTTGGTCGGTGAGATCTGATCTTGATCCGAAATGGTACGAATCGTATGTCTTAGTCAGTGGCGTACTCATTGAACCGCAAAAGCGAGTGCATTCCCCAGCAAGCCCGAAGTCCCCCTTGTTACTTCAACCCGTGAAAGCTCTTTCATACAGGTCTAATCCCTGTTGAACAAGTTCTTTCTCCGTGGTTGTTGCAAGGATTTCAAGCAGGGCCATTCCCGCCCCGACTGTCGTTACACAAAACTTGATGCCGGAAACAACAGGAATAGAGGGAATTGCGTTTCCCTGGAAACTTGGGTGAACCAAAAGTGTGCTTTCCTCTTGTAAGCAGCCTATCCGTGACCGTGAACGGTTGCCTTAGATCAAGTTCAACTGTTCAAATTTTTTGCAAAAAAGTATGCTGGCTTCTGAGTCGTTAGGCCATTCCTGTAAGAATTCCCTGACTGCCTTGAGGACTCCGAAACGATTGGGAAATATTGCCTGGTTGAGTTGCGTGACATCCAGAAATATGGGCTCCAGGTTTGAAATAAGGACGTTCGTACTGCGCACCGAGCGAACGGAGATGCCAGTCTGTTTCATCGCAAGGAAGGCCTTTGCAATCCGCTTTGCTGCAACGTCTTTGTCGTAGTGAGGCACAGAATTAGAGGCGAAGAAGTCCTGCGCAAGGATTCCTTCACAAGACCTCACTATAAGAAAAGCATACCATATTCCACTGCTTTCCCGCTTCTCAATTAGGGCAATCGGACGGGGTGTGTGTATCCCCAGCAGGTTGAGCCGCAGTGCGTTTTGCCATCTTCGGGAAATAATACCGTGCCGTCTAAGCAGACGATTCTCGGAAACACAAGCCGAATACAAGGTGATCGGCTGGCCATTAATCGATAATTGGCAAGAATGATCGTTGTCCGGATGCAGGCCGTTGCACTCGGATACAAATGCCCTTGGATTGTTGCAGACCGCCGTGAATTCATCGTCCCAGGCTTTGCGATCACGCACTGAGAAGTAATCGTGTGTCTTGCGCACAATGAATGGATCCCGCGAGCGAAATACTTTTTTCATGTAGCTTGCCAGATGGCGCTTCCGCACGCGTTTGACGATTCCAATTAATTTTCGGGTATCCCTGGAAGCGACGTGCCACCCTCTCACGGAACAATAGGCCCGGTAATGTCTTGCAATGACGGCATCATGGATTGGCGAACAATAGGATAAGAATACTGCCAGATTTGCTAATGACGGGCGTTTACCAACGGGGTGCAAATAGCTACGCACCTGGTCTCCATCAACTGAATAGATTGCGTTGCCTTGCAACAGGAGATTTCCCATGTGCAAATCATTTTGAATTATCCCCTGTTCATGGTGTCTGGCCAAACACGCCATGACCTGATCAAACAACTGTTGCCTTTGACCTTCATTAGGAGTGTTGGCCAAAGCTGTGTCAAACCGGACGGCATTTTCAATATACTCGAATACCATCGCGTAGAGTTCATGTTGAGGAAGATAGCCGGAAAAGAGTATTTTCGGTGCAGTGAGGGACCGATCAACAAATACTTGACAACCCGTATCACTGCGCCGCCAGTGGATTTTCGCCCGTTGAGGATGGAAATAGAGTTTTACGAGGACTCTGTTCCTGCCGACCTTACCCACACATACAATCCGCCTGCCTGGAATGACTCGAAAAACCCGGGTACAGGTGATTGTGCCGATGGATGGTACATCAAAGGCGAATGACGCTGCTTTCCCTGTTCGCACATGGTCGTGAGTTATGTCGGCAAGTGCGCTCTTTATGGACATGACTGCCATTTCAAATCGCTATGAATTTGCGTCATTCTCGTTCCCGTTGCCCCAGTCATTCCAATCGCCTATCCTTCGCGTTGTAACGGCAAAGACCGTACCGGCGAAACCATATCGCCGGAAGATGGGCATCGCGTGCTTGTAAATGTCCACGTAACCGTCGTCAAATGTAACCTGGGTGTAGTGGATAGGGATTTTCCTTTTAAACTAAAAAAATGGCACAATGCACCTTGGGTGTCAAGTCGAAAATCCGTACCTCCGAGGCCCTGTCGAAGTTGCATTTTGCACGAAAAGGGACCAGCGGGGATTTTGGAAATGAGGAGTTTCTCATTGCAAAACATTATGTTATGATTTGTTCTGATGTGCCTTGCCGTGCGTGTAAATTGGTAATTCTTGACATTCATGCCCACGAACTGTTATCTTATCAGATTGTTTTCTTGTAGGCGTTCACAGGTTAAGGGTTACCTTATGTTTTGTTGGTTCAACGTAATGTGAAGCTCGTTCTGGACTTCGGGGCAAGACCGTTTTGCCATACCGAAGAAAACCCAACAAATTCCCAGATCCCACAAATCACCTGCCCGTTGCCAAGCTTGCGAGGCAGGCGGGACGGTTCAGAGTTTCGCTGAACCCTGAACCCTGAACCCTGAACCTCTGAACCCTGAACCCTGAACCCTGAACCCTGAACCCTGAACCCTGAACCCTGAAC
>MAXP01000228.1 GCA_001751085.1 Desulfobacterales bacterium C00003060
CCGGATGTCCGTTTTGCCCGGTCCAATTCCCGCTTTTCCTCACGCTTTCTAATGGCATCACGCTTGTCGTATTTTCGCTTTCCTTTTGCAATGGCCAATGTAACCTTTGCCTTGCCATCTCTGAAGTAAACCTGGAGTGGAATCAGCGTCTGTCCCTTCTCTTGGACATTGCCAATGATGCGTTTGATCTCCTGCTTGTGCATGAGAAGCTTTCGCGGGCGCAAAGGCTCATGATTTCCGTAGGCTGCAAAAGGATAGGCGCCTATATGCATGTTGTAAAGAAACATCTCGCCACCTCGAATCCTGGCATAGCTGTCCTTTAGGTTGCCCCGTCCAAGCCTCAGGGACTTCACCTCTGTGCCAAGCAGGACCATGCCGGCCTCGTATTCATCCAGGATGAAATAGTCATGCCGGGCCTTACGATTCTGACACACAATGCTGATGCCATGCATCTCGGATAGCCTCTATAGTATTTCGGATTACGGATAAATCAGCCGTCCCACCAGAAGCCCGCCTCAAACAAATTCCACTATGTGACGGAACTTGGGAGGGTTAAGTGAGGTTGGGAGGGAAAAAAGCAGCCCTTGGAAATGATGACCCGTAGGTATCCTGAACAAGCTTTACAACATCTGCCGCCGTGGACTGTTTAAGCGCCTCCTCCAAAAACAGCTTTGATTCCTTCAGAGATAGTATCCGTACCATCCTCTTTATTACAGGAATCGATATGGGGTTCATGCTAACAGCATCGAGCTCCATGCCGAGAAGTACAGGCAGGTTGACAGGGTCTCCTGCCATCTCGCCACACATATGGACCCGAATACCCGCTTCTCTTGCAGCCTCTACCACACGATGCACCATGCGCAACACTGCAGGGTGAAGGGGCTGATAAAGATGGGCTACGTGCTTGTTGACCCGATCTATGGCAAGGGAGTACTGGATCAGATCATTTGTTCCGATACTGAAAAAATCGACCTCTTTAGCCAGGATATCGGCCATTATCACAGCCGACGGGACCTCGATCATGGCCCCAACTTCAATATCCGCCCTAAAGGGTATCCCGGCCTTCTCCAAAGACTCTCCCGCCTGTTTCAGCATATGCCTGGCCTGAACGATCTCGTCCACCTCGGAAATCATGGGAAACATAATGCGCACATTTCCCAAATTGGCAGCTCTCAGGATGGCACGGAGTTGGGTCTCAAAGATCTCCGGCGACTGGAGACTGAATCTGATGGCCCGAAGCCCCAAGGCCGGGTTCATCTCTTCAGCCAATTGCAGGCCGCTGGCAAACTTGTCCCCGCCAATGTCAAGTGTGCGTATGGTAACCATACGCGGGGCCATGATTTCAGCCACGTCTCTGTAATTGTCAAAAAGCTCCTGCTCCGATGGTGGGGTTGATCGATTCAGGTAAAGAAACTCGGTCCGGTACAAACCAATACCGTCCCCGCCATGGTCAATGACCGAGACCACTTCTTCCAACACCCCGATATTGGCCGTGATCCTCAAGTGGAATCCATCCGTGGTTTCTGCCGGAAGACGACTGGACCGCGTGATCATGGCCTGGTACTCTGCAAACAGGTCCTTGCGTTCTTGATACCGGGTGAGAGTCTCCTCATCCGGATCAAGGATCACAACGCCGGCACTCCCATCAACAATGATGAGGTCATCAGTCTTGATGAGCTGCGTGGCATTCCCCAATCCAAGCACGGCTGGGATTTCAAGGGATCTGGCAATGATGCCCGTGTGTGAGGTTTGGCCGCCCAGATCCGTCAAAAAGGCCTTTACCTTCTCAAGCTGAATCTGCGTTGTTTCCGCAGGAGACAGGTCGTGCGCTACGATAATAACCCGTTTGTCGATATCAGAGATGTTGGAATGTCCGGTTCCAAGCAAGTTTTCCAGGATGATCTTGGAAACATGCCCAATATCTGAGGCCCTATCTCGAAAATAGGGATCAGGCATCTTCTTAAAGATCGACTTGACGTCGTCCACAGCCATTTTGAGGGCCCATTCTGCATTTACGTTTTCATTCTCAATATACCCACTAGTCCCGTCATAGATCATCCTGTCCTTCAAGATCATCATATGGGCATGGAGGATATAGGCATGGTCCCTTAATTCCTCTGGAACTTCCTCAATAACACCCTGAAGCTGTTCCTGGGCCTTCTTGACAGCCTCCTTGAAGCGCCTTACTTCGCCGGGAACACTTTCCGGATCGACGAAACGTTTTTCTACGACATCGACATCTTCCTGCTCCACCAGATAGGCCTTACCAATGGTAATACCTGGGGACCCGGCAATACCCTGAAGCGACACGTTAAGCGCACCAGACTTCACTGCGTGTTTGGCTGTGGTATCTGACATCCCTACGATTCTCCAAAACCGATCTCAATCAATCCAACAATGCGGTTCAATACCTCTAAGTCACCAGGATCGGCTATCTTGACCAACACCTCCGTGCCACAGGGGCAATAAAGGGCCATAACGTCAAGTATGCTTGTTGCGTTCGCCTCCTGACCATCCTTCACAATAAATACGTTAGAACGGGCCTCCTCGGCCAATTGGGCAATCTTGGCCGCAGAACGGGCATGTAGCCCGAGTTCGTTTGGAATAATCACCTTTCGACTAAACTTCATATCGGCCATGGCTCCGCACAAAAGAAGTTATAATAGCCTGTCGTTCATCAATGTCAAAGAAAAAAAACGCATCATGAAATGCCTTAAGGCTACAGTCAACCTGACATCTCTCTGAATCGTTCATGGTAGAGCCCGGCTTGATGCATAAAAGCTTCGATCCGGGTGAGCATGTTGGTCTGCTTCTGGCCGTCATAGGCAGCCACCAGCATAGGAAGGCCCTTGTAGGCCCTCAAGGCATTTTTAAAGATCGGCACAGTAACATTGCCAAGCATGCAGTTGAGCACAAACAGGTTACAGATGCCGCATATGCCTTGGGCAGCAAAGCCCCGAACCCGGGTAGTCAGCGTCGCCAGGATAGGATCGATATCATGATGAATGAACGGTTCACACTCCTTGAGTATCGTAGGTCCTCGAAGAATGCCAAAAGGCTGAAGGTCCTCACCCAAACATCTCTCCATACGCCTTATCCAAGACTTCATCCACTGGTTGCGCACCAGGTAGTAGAGGGCGGAGATCAGGTTTTTCTCTCTGAAGCGATTCCTCACATAGTAGTGGTCCGAAAAAAACGAATAGCAATTTACCACTGTGAGCCCGTGGATCTTCACCTCAGCGCCAAGTTTTTCAAGGATACGGATGAGGTCATGATTGGCCCATGTGTTCAAAACCGTGTAGAATTCCCCCACTATGCCTATAGCGGGACGCGCCTCAGATCGGTCAACGGGAACACCCTCTAAGGCCTTCAACCCCTGTTTCAGGGCGGCAAACACCGGGCTGTGCCCCCATTCCCTCCCGTCAGGCCGTGCCACGGCCCTGGCGATATCCCGGATGCCGGCATCGTAGACCCGATCGGTTTGTCCTCGATTTACCTCATACGGACGGACATGAAGCAGGAGCCTTTCCAAGACCTCAGAGGCCACCCATCCTTGCCACAGCACCCTGGCAAAGCGCAGGCCAAAGAGGCCTGAAAACTCGTCAAGGCGGGTGGAGGTAAGGGGGGCAATGACCGGAATCTGGGGCAGCCCCATACGCTTGAAAAGATCAGCATGTCCTATGCCGTATTGAGAAAACCTGCACGCCCCATCATAGTTCTGCATCAAGACTGCAGTACGATCCGGATCAAACCCTGCCTGACGGGTCATCTTCACAAACTCTCCACAGGTAACAACAAAAGGATGACACTCCCTGCTGGAGGTCACTTGCCGGCCCAAGTATTCGCTTTCATCATCGGGCTTTGGGAGTACTCTGGCCTCCAGGCCAATGGCCTCCATGGCAGCTTCGACAACAGCAGAAAAGGCAAGGGATACGTACGGAAAACAGATAACTCGACCTTCCAGGCACCGCATCAAGGCAGGGCTCGGATCCAAGGGGTCGATATGCCTTGGGGCTGCCTTGATTACCAGGTTGAGGGGACGGGTCGATGGCTTTGGTTGTTCGGATGGGACACTCAGGGTGTCCAAAAACGCCTCAATGCGAGTGACCATGCCTGCGTCACCTGTGTGGTCATCTACCTCCAGGATCAGGTGAGCCTTGTCGCCAATCTCTGTTTCCAGGTATTTCATGAAAAAAGAATCCGGCCCGCACCCGAAGTTCGTCAGCAGCACAGGAAAAAGGCGATCATCCCCCCTCATCAGTATGATGGCCTTCATAAGATCACGGGTATTCTTCCAGACCACATTCTCATAGTGCGCAGGCAAGACTATTTCGTCCAGGGACAGCATGTCAAACGGTATGGTAAGATGCCCGGTGCGCCTAAGCTTCCGGGCAAGATGCAGGTTCAACCCCTCATCAAAAATGTTGTGACACTTGCCCAGCAGGACCAAGGCCCGCCCATCACGCCCCATGGAAGCAAGAACCTCTTCACCGCGCATTCGGCGCCACGTGTCAAAGCCATGCTGGGCATCATGGGCCGCGGCACAGGCCTCCTTAGTCCTTCTTGTATCGTGACCAAGGGACCTGCCTATTGCTATGAGTGCGCGGTCAGTCTGTCGTTTGGGACGACTCCGACACAAGATCGGCGCAATTAGTCTCACCTTAGAGCCCATGGCCACCCGTACCATGTATGGTATGGACTGGATATACGGGCAATTGAAACTCCTGAGACCCGGGTCACCCGGTTGTATGTGGTCCACTTCGCATGCCAGCAACACCCTCTCCGCACCTTTTGATATCAGATCACATATATGGCCATAAACAGCCTTAACAGGATAGCATGTCTCTGACGGAACATAGGAAAGCCCTTCCTCAAGCAAACGCTTGTTAGTCCTGTCTGATAGAACAATGGGATGACCCAAGGTCCTGAAAAAGGCGTGCCAGAAGGGAAAATACTCGTAGAACATCAGGGTCCTGGGGATACCAATAACAGGTTTCTGACCCCTCAGTGCATCGTTGTCCTCATCAAAGCCTTCCAAGAGGCGAGTATCGCGTTCCAGGAACAGATCCGGTAGGTGACTGTAAAGGGCGCGATCAGCCACCTTTTCATACCTGCCGCATAGGCTGCCATAATAGGAGCGGAGCCTGCCATCTACATAGATCTGATGGACTCGGCAAAGATTGGGACATTTCTGGCACTCAAAGATTTTTACCTCATATGGGCGATCTTTTAAGTAGAATCCCGCAAAGCTGGGAGAGGCGGGCCTATTGTCCATAGCCGCCAATGCCGCGCCCAGGGCCCCGGTGACATTATGATGCTCGGACGTGACCAGGGGCTTGCCCAGAATATTTTCAAAAGCAGCCGCAACACCCTGGTTTCCAGCCACACCCCCCTGAAAGACGATACGGCTTCCGATCTTCTTCGTGCCAACCACCTTTTCCAGATAGTTGTGGACAATGGCATAGGAAAGCCCTGCCGTCAGGTCGCTCAGGCTGCAGCCGGCCTGTTGGTGATGAATCAGGTCCGATTCCATGAATACCGTACAGCGCGCACCAAGATCGGCCGGTGACGTCGACGCAAAGGCGAGATCACTGAAGGCACCCCGGATGGGCACCTTCAGCCGAGCGGCCTGTTCCTCCAAAAAGGAGCCCGTCCCTGCCGCACAGACTTTATTCATCTCAAAGTCAACTACTCGCCCCTGCTCACACCTGATGTACTTGGAGTCCTGGCCCCCAATCTCAATGATCGTATCTACTTCCGGGTCCATATGGAGGGCTGCACGTGCCTGGGCTGAGATCTCGTTGATCACCACATCCGCCCCCACAAAATCACCAATATAGTATCGCCCGCTTCCCGTCACACCCACACCGCAAACATGTACGCCCTGCCCTACCCTCTCGGCCATCTCCTGAAGTCCGGCTCGTACGGTCTCAACCGGTTCTCCGTGGGTGAACCAGTACTGTTTGGCCACAAGGCTGCCCTGTCCATTGATGAGTACGAGGTTAGTGCTGGCTGCGCCCACATCCACACCCAAGAACACCTCCCTGCGGTCTCCAGGCTCGATACAATAATGGTGCTCTACGCTATGTGGATACACTTTCTGAAGACGCAACGATTTCAAATGTGCCGCACGTGGACGATTTTGTCCCTTTTCAATCGCTGCACAGACACTCTGAACCAGACGACTTGCAGGTATGGCATGGCCTGCGCCCAGAGCTTTCGCAATAAGGGCCGACCCCAGAGCGCCCATGATAAGAAAATGCTCTGGAACAATCAAACTCCCTGGGGCAAGACACAGAACTTCCTCGAATGCCTTCACCACGCCTGGATTGGCAGCCACCCCGCCCTGAAAGACGATCGGCGTGGTGAAGGACTTCCCTTTGCCAAGGTTGGTTACAAAATTTCGGGCCAGGGCATAGCAGAGCCCCGCAACGATATCTGCCTTTGGGGTCCCCTCCTGCTGAAGGTGGACCATATCGCTTTTCGCAAAAACACTGCATCTACCGGAAATCCTGGCCGGGTGATTTGAACAAAGGGCCAAGGCCCCGAAATCTTCAATGCTTATGCCGAGTCGATGGGCCTGCAGGTCAAGAAATGATCCTGTGCCGGCAGCGCAAACCTCATTCAGAACATGGTCCATGATAATGGGTTCACCGCTGTGTACGTCTCGATCCAGAAAGATCAATTTGGAGTCCTGTCCGCCGATCTCGATGATCGTCCGGGCAGTCGGGCAAAAATAACAGGTGGCCCTGGCCTGAGTTACGATCTCATTGATATCCGTTATCCCAAGGATATTGCCCACAAGCTTGCGACCGCTCCCCGTAGCAATTATCCCATGAAAGGCCTTAAGGTCTTTGCCCAGTTCCTCAAGGCAGTCACGGAGAACAATCAGTGGCAGGCCTTCAGTACGTCGGTACATGGCAGCCTTCGTGTGTGTGGCCTCATCAATAACGACTATATTCAGACTGACGGAACCGAGATCAATTCCAGCATATAATTTCGTATCTGCCATGATTGTCTACCGAAGTATTTCGGGTAACCGTTCACAGGTTCAGGCCTGCCCTGGCGCGACTTGATGTCCATTCCCGGCACGATCGCGCTGAATGTTACGCTATGAGTTTATACACAATGGGCCAGGGAAGCCAGGTCTGGGCCAGGGGTTCAACGTTCAGGGTTAAGGACAAAGACGGCATTGAAGGCCCGAAGTCCTCGTTGAAAATGCTCATTTTCCCAAATAATTTCGACCTGTGCGATTACACATCAGAGCATTCGACACACGAAAAAGAAAGGAATTATCACGAAAGCACGAAAAATGGAAAACACGAAAAGAGCGTGAGTAACTGGGATGGTTTCATAGTATGTGATGACTGTATGTGCCACAGCTCAGGCAACCACCCCCAGTAACTTGATTTCTATGTCTTGTTTCGTGTCTTCGTACTTTCGTGTTTTCGTGATGGGTTTTGAATGGTTTCTTAACCGCACAGCTTCAATAATTGTCAATTTGGCTCCAAATTTTGGATTAGGCTTGACGAAGTTGACGCTTTTCTCGTAAATACGCATCCCAAATGAAGTCCCGGGACGAAAATGGAACCTTGAATCCCTGAACCTTTGAACCCCTGAACGGTTACTATTTCGGATTGCGGAGTTAACCTGCATATCATTGTAGCGTAATTTCACATGGTTATCAAGATCATTCATCCCGCAAATTTGCAAGTTTTTTTCTGAAAAGCTATAGGTCGTGGACGCATTGAAATTCTCCGGGTTTTCCTTGACGTTTTTCAAATTTATCTGATATAATATGAAGTTTCTCAATGAATTCGGATAAAAGACCCGGGCTTACCTCGTGATGAGTTATGGTAGCAAAAGATCCGGGGTTTCAGTATGAAACCGGGACTTTCGTATGGAGGATTATTGATGATCAAGTTCCTACATACCGCAGACATTCACCTCGATAGCCCCCTGTGCGGCCTTGAACGCTATGATGGTGCCCCTGTGAACGAACTTCGCTGTGCGACACGCGAAGCCCTTAGAAACCTTGTGGAGCTGGCAATCTCCGAGCAAGTAAATTTCTTGTTAATCGCAGGCGACCTATACGATGGAGATTGGAAGGACTACAATACAGGCCTTTTTTTTGCCAAAGAGATGTCAAGGCTTCGCGAGGCTGATGTCAGGGTGTATGTTGTTTTCGGAAATCATGATGCAGCAAGCCAAATCACGAAAAAGCTGGGGAGTATTCCTTCCAACGTTCATCATTTTTCAAGCAAGAAGCCGAAAACCGAGATCATGGAAGACATAGGCGTTGCCATTCATGGACGGAGTTTTCCAAAGCGGGCTGTCACGGAGGACATTTCAACAGCATACCCGGAAGCAAGGCCCGGTTATTTCAATATCGGCATCCTGCACACAAGCTTGACCGGCCGCGAAGGACATGAGCCCTATGCTCCATGCACAATAGATGGACTTGTTTCAAAGAATTACCACTACTGGGCTCTCGGACACGTTCACAAACGTGAAGTTGTCCACGAAGATCCGTGGATCATCTTTCCCGGCAACATCCAGGGGCGGCACATAAGGGAGACGGGCGCCAAGGGCTGTACCCTTGTCACGGTTGAAGACAATGAGAGTGTGCTGGTGGAGCATCGCGATCTCGACGTACTGCGCTGGCAAGTTTGTAATGTGGACGCATCTGGAGCCGAGAGCCCCGAAGAGATTATCGAACGAGTAAACATTGAGATCAAAAGGAAGATCGACGATAGTGAAAGCCGTCTTTTAGCCTTACGGGTATCTATCTCGGGCAACTGCACCGCTCACGAGGAGATCTTGGCTAATCCGGAAAAGTGGACCAGCGAGATAAGAGCCGCATCCACGGATGAGAGTGGGGGGCGCGTTTGGATCGAAAAAGTAAAGGTCAATACGAGAGCCCCCATTGACCTTGAAAAGATGGCAGAACGAAATGATCCTGTTGGTGATCTTTTACGGTTTATTCAAGAGATCGATTCAAGTCTGGTCGATATCGGTGAACCTGTCGGCGACATCATTGAGATCACGAAACAACTGTCCGATGATTTCGCAAAGCTCAAAACAAAACTCCCGACGGAGATACGTCAGGATAGTGACTTAGACATGAAGAATCCAGATACATTCCACAGAATACTTGAAGACGCAAAGCAGGTGCTTGTCTCAAGGCTATTATCAAAAGGGGGCCTTTGGTGAGAATTCTTACCGTTGATCTTCAGGCGTTCGGGCCATTTACCAAGGTGTCGCTTGATCTCTCCGGGGGGCAAGAGGGGCTTCACATCATCTATGGACTAAATGAAGCCGGCAAGAGCGCTGCCCTTCGAGCATTAAAGGCGCTTTTTTACGGCATAGACCATCAAACCAAGGACAATTTTTTGCATGACAATCGCAACCTGAAAATCGGGGCCACAATCCGTCACTCAGATAAGGCCGAATTCGCTTTCATCCGACGTAAGGGGACGAAGAACACCCTCCTTGACACCAAAGAGAGCCCAATTGTCGATTCCGCCTTGCAGAAGCACCTTGGAGGCGTAACCAGGGAACAATTCTCCACGCTGTTTGGCATCAATCATGAGATACTGGCAAAAGGGGGCATGCTATTGGTTGCCGGTGGTGGTGACCTGGGAGAGAGTCTCTTTGCCGCCGGCACGGGTGTGACAGGTCTCCGCGACGCCCTCCATGGTCTTCAAAAGGAGGCAGATGATCTATTCACGCCAAGAGGATCAACTAAGGCCATAAACAGTCTAATGAGCAGATACAAGGCAGCCAAGAAAAAGAGCAGCGAGCTTTCGCTTTCCAGCAGTGAATGGGCGGATCATGACGCGGCCCTCCGTGAAGCCATGGCTGAAAAGAAAAAAATCAATGATGAGCTTACAAAACTTCGCACTGACGAGCGTCGTCTCGATCGTATGCAACAAGCGTTTCCGATCATAACGGAGAGGAGAGAGTTGTCTAACCGGCTTGATGAACTCAAAGATGTTCCACTCCTGGACCCCTCCTTTCCCAATGAGCGGCGTTCAGCAATCAGTGAGATGAACAAGGCAAGGTCGGACGCAAGGAAGGCTGAGGATGATCTAAACCTGATTGGGAAACAGCAAAAAGAGCTATCCGTTCCAGAGCCTCTGATCTTACAGTCAAAAGTCATAACCGAACTTCACAAGCGTCTGGGAAGTCACCTTAAGGCCCACAAGGATTTGCCTGCACTCGAGGGACAACGGGAGGTCCTGCAAGCTGACGCAACAAAGATACTTTCAGAACTCCGGCCAGGCCTCGACCTGCAAGATGTGGAACTCCTCCGTCTAACCGAGACGAAGCGGATCAAGATCTCTGATCTTGGCGGTCAACATCAAGCCTTGCTGGATGATGAAAAACGCACCACCGAGACCCTTGATGAACTTGAGACTGACCTTGCCAGGACAAAGGAAGATCTTCAGAGATTCGAGGCTCCTCGCGACCCGAGTGATCTCCGATTTGCTATCCGGCGCGCACTGAAACAGGGTGATCTTGAAGAAAGGCTTAGGACCGGACGGGCCAGGCTTAAAGACATGGAAAGGCAGGCAAATGTCGATCTCAAGGCATTGCCGCTCTGGTCGGGAATGATTGAAGATCTTGAGGCCCTCCCGACCCCCTCTTCTGAGACTATTGATCGCTTCTCATTCCTCTTCGACGAGCTGAAAAGCAAAACGAGGAACATCGAAGACCGTATCAAACGAAATCATGGCGAGATAGACAAGCTGGATAAACAGATAAAGACCCTCCAAATCACCGGCTCTGTGCCGACCGAGCCAGAGCTGATCCGGACACGCGAAAGACGGGACTCTGGTTGGGCTCTGGTGCTCAGGGCGTGGCTCCACAATGAGGATGTTCGGGAAGAAAGCAAGGCCTTGGATCCCGAGGCATCCCTTGACAAGGCATATGAAAAAGACGTCAAGAAAGCTGACGATCTGGCGGACCGCCTGCGCCGGGAGGCCAAACGTGTGGAGAAGCTGGCGCAACTGCTTGCCGCACACGAGCAGGGCTTGGAAATGCTGGGAAAGTACAAAGAGGAGCTCGACGGGGTTCTCGAAGAGCGATTCAAGATCGAGACAGAGTGGAATGAACATTGGACAAGTACCGGCATTAAGCCGCAATCCCCCAGGGAGATGGCCGGCTGGCTTAAGAAGCAGGAACAAATCATCAGCAAGGCAAAAAGCATCAGGGAAGATCGTGGAGAGGTAGGGCGACTTGAAAAGCTTGTTCAGGAATATGACAAAGATCTTCGGGCATGTCTTGGACGGCTTGGACAAGATATGCCTGCCCCGGATGAATCACTCAACTCCCTTATCGACCATTGCCAGGCATTAGTTGACGAGATCGAAGAGAAAGCAAAGCAGCGCAGGAATCTTGAAAAAGAGGCAAAGGCTCTCGATAAGAGACGTTCTGATGCAGAGAGAAAAAGGAAGCTGGCCCATGCCGCTCGGGGCGAATGGAAGGAGGCATGGGGCAAGGCGATTTCTGAGCTTGGATTGTCCAATGAGACCTCCCCCTCCCAAGCCAATGCTTTCATCACCAAGACTCAGGATCTCTTTGAAAAAATCGACAAGAAAGAAGGGTTCCACAGACGGATACAAGAAATCAGCATGGAAGCTGAGCAGTTTGAGGCAGATGTCAAGAGCCTGCTCAAAAAAGTGGCGCCTGACCTTCTTGAACTTCCTGTCAATCAATCTGTAGAAAACCTGAACGAGCGTCTCGGCAAGGCGGGTAAGGATGCAGCCACCTTAAAACAGTTAGAGAAACAGCAAGGCGAAAAGGAGAAGGCTCTCCGGGAGGCGAACGTCACTATAAGAGAAAAGGAAGATAGATTAGAGGCGATGTGCCGAAAGGCCGGCTGCTCTGATTACAACGATCTGGAAAAAATCGAGCCTATGTCCACAAAAAAACGTAATCTTATGGACCGTATCACGCAGCTTGAATCAGAGCTCCAGCGTATTTCCCATGGCGGAGGCATGACGACCGATGAACTCAATCAGGAGACAGAAAAAGTGGATCCTGACGAGCTGACTGCACGAATTGAAGAAGCCAAACAGAAGATCAAGGAGCAGCAAAACAGACTGTCTGAGATTGATAACAGGATCGGAGGAGAAGAGAGGGAGCTCAAGAAAATGGACGGCAGTGCCGAGGCTGCCGAGGCCGCGGAGCAGGCTAAAGGAATACTTGCCCAGATTCAAAGCCATACAGAACAATACATGGTTCTTCGCACTGCCTATGCCATCCTCAGCCATGAGATTGAACGCTATCGGGAAGCCAACCAGGATCCAATTCTACAACGGGCCAGTCAGTTGTTTTCCGAACTGACTTCAGCATCTTTCTCCGGCATTAAGCCATCCTATGACGAGCGGGACAACCCTATATTGTTAGGGATCCGTCCTTCGGGCGAAGAAGTCACGGTAGACGGCATGAGCGACGGCACTTGCGACCAGCTCTATTTGTCTCTGCGCCTGGCAAGCCTTGAAAAGCATTTGGAAGAAAACGAGCCCATGCCGCTTATCATCGATGATATCCTTATCAACTTCGACGATGACAGGGCCAAGGCGACCCTACGACTGATAGCCGAACTTTCAAACAAGACCCAGATCATCTTTTTTACCCATCACCAGCATCTCGTGGAACTGGCTGAGACAAATGTTAATGAGGGTGTTTTGTTCACACACACTCTATAGGCTTGAGCATAGCGAAGCATCCCTGATGAAGGGCGTGGGATCTTTCATTTACCGCATGGGTTGCTCGTTGCTCGTTGCTGGTTGCTCGTTGCTGGTTACTGGTTGCTCGTTGCTGGTTGCTGGTTGCTGGTTGCTGGTTGCTGGTGTGACAAATAGTAAGTGTGAACTGCTTTTTGGCTTTTGTGAAAGATGCCAAGGCAATAACAGAAGTCTGAACAAGGTGGCGGCGGTGAATCGGGAACTCATTGTTGTTGTAATGCCAAACGGTTCATTACAGTTGGAATGGACTGAGGCAGAAGAAAGTATAAACAAAAGCAGCAGACTGTTACAGGAAGAA
>MAXP01000229.1 GCA_001751085.1 Desulfobacterales bacterium C00003060
ATAGCCGCGTTGCTCAGGCTTGCAATAGCCGGCTATTCCGCGCCTTCGCGCCTTGCTCTTGATGCTCATGACTCACCGAGAAAATCGCCATTGATGACCTTCCGAGGTATGCAACCCGAAAAGGTCATTGCTGTGACCGATCAATTCACCATATTGATCGCAGACCGTAATCCGCACGTTCGTGACTTTCTGCGCCGCGAGCTCATGGCGGAGGGCTACCACGTCGAGACTGCCAAGGACGGCCGCAAGGTGGTGAGGACCATCAATTCTGATGAGCCTCCGGAACTCCTGATCTTAGATCTGGACATACCTTACGTAGACGGACTCACAATATTGGAGGAACTCCAGAACCGAAAGTCTCCTCTGCCGGTTGTAGTCCACACCTTCCTTACGGAGTATGCAAACCACCCTGCGGTCAAAAGGGCCGCAGGGTTTTGGGAAAAGCGCGGCGACAATATTGATGGATTTAAGACAACTGTCGCAGAGGTACTGAGGAAGTCCTACCCCCACCGTTTTTCGTCCGGGTCCGGCACAGGACAGCAAGAAACCGAACAGTGAATTATGGGATGTTCAAAACGAAAGGCCCTGGCACATCATCGTAGGCACCAAAGGACATCACAGGATCATTTGAAAGGCCCAGCACACAACAAGCCAGATCATGCCGGATACGATCATTAGGGTGGAGGCTGTCCGTATATCCTCCACCCGAACAGGATGGATCTCCTGTCCGATATACGGCTTCTCAACCAGGCGACCTCTGTAGAAATTCGGCCCACCCAGTCTGATACCAAGGGCTCCGGAAAAGGCTGCTTCCGGAATTCCTGCGTTGGGGCTGAGATGCTTCTGCCCATCCCTCAAGGTCGTCTTGATGGTACGTATAAAGGGACGTCTCACAAGGGCGGCAGCCACAGATATCACGATCGCCGAAATCCGGGCCGGTATAAAGTTTACCGTATCGTCAAGCCGGGCGGCAAACCAGCCAAAGATCTCGTACCGCTCGTCTCTGTAGCCGATCATGGAGTCAAGTGTGTTCACCATCTTGTAGGCCATGGCAAGGGGGCCTCCACCCAGCGCCGCGTACAACAGAGGCGCTATTACCCCATCCACGAGATTTTCGGCCACTGTCTCGACCGCAGCCCGAACCACACCTGCCTCGTTCAGGGGTTCTACGTCCCTTCCCACGATCTTCGAGAGTTGTTCTTTTGCCTTATTCAATGCCTTTTGCTTTATCGCCACATAGACCTTCAATGCCTCGGCCCTTAACGATCTCGCCGACAGGGCATAATAGATCATCACCAGGTCAACAACCATGGCAAGGCATGGATGCACCGCACTGGCCATTGTTAAAGCAGCCACGCAGATTAGCCAGGTACCTGAAACCAGCAAGATAACAGACAAAGACCCCGCTGTTTTTTCGGAAAATGGCCTCTTCCGAAACCACTTCTCTGAAAAGCTAATCGCTTTGCCCATCAACCGAATCGGGTGCGGCAGGTTTCTGGGATCACCGATCAGCAGGTCCAGGAAAAACGCCGCCGGGAGTACCCATTCAAGAAAAGAATCGCTCATCTCAAGCCAACACCTTTTGATCACTCAACCACTCAACAAGGCCCGCAGCATACTTGCGCACGCCTTGTTGGCTGTGGGAGTCTTCAGGGCAATTCTGAAAAACCGATCAGAAAGCCCGTGAAAGTTGGAGCAGTCCCTGATCAGGATCCTGTGTTCGGCCATGAGGCTGAAAAGCTCAGGAGCTCTTAAGTTCTCTTCTAATTTGAACAGGATAAAATGCACATGGCTTGGAAACGCGCAGAGAGAATCCAGACCTTTGAGATGGCCGATAAAGGCGTCTCTCTCATGCAGGACAGAGCCGGCCACCTCTTGTGCAAATGATTCTTGTGATATCAGAAAGGTGCCGGCCACCTGGGCGAGACGGTTGACATTCCAGGGTTGTTTGAAGGGTTCGAAGGCCTTGATGATCTCCGAAGGAGCCACCAGGAATCCAAGCCTGAGTCCGGGTATCCCGAATATCTTTGAAAAAGACCGTAGCACCACGACATTGTCCGCCCCGACACCGGTCAGACTCTCGGTCTCCCAATTCGGGATAAAGGGAAGATACGATTCGTCTACGATAAAACGGACATCCGGGTGGGTAAAGAGCATTGATTTTAGAGATTCGGCAGGGATCAACTGGCCGGTTGGATTATTTGGGTTACAGATGAAGACAGTATCCACCCCTGCAATCCTGGACTCAATCTCATCCGGGATTGTCTTAAAGTTATTCTGTTCCAGCGCAAGACAGAATAAAGGCTCGATCCCAAAAGCCCGGCAGGCGTCAGCATAATCCGAATACGTAGGTCCCACGATCAATGCCTTCTTGACCCTGAGCGCCAGAGGGATTGTATAGATGAATTCCGTTGTGCCATTTCCTGCCAGTATTTGATCTTCCTCAAGACCCAGTGATGCAGCAAAGCATGCCCTCAGGTGCCGGCTGTCAACCTCTGGAAGGGAAACAATCTCTTCCCATCTTTTCCCAAGCATCACCTTGAGCCCGGGGGGCATCCCCAGGGGACTCACGTTGCTGCTCATGTCCAGAATATCCCGGGGGGAACACGCGAGTGTTCTCGCTATTTCATAGATATTGCCGCCGTGCCCTCGTATCATGTGTGTTTTTGGTTGGCCGGTTGGCCGGTTAGCCGGTTGCAGAAGCTTAAAGCCAAAGACATCCTTCTCTTTAAATACCGCACACCCCACTTGACGCAAACAAGAACAATCCCGCTTCTGTAACTTCGCCCAACGCACCCAACATATCGCCGGTAATGCCTTCAAGCCTTTTCTTGTAATAAAGCAAGACCAGCACCACGATCCCGATGAATACGCCGTTTAAGAGTATGCCTTTGAAACCGAGAAACAAAGACAAGGCCACAGGTGCCAGGAGCCATCCAAGGCTTAGAATACTCCTTTTTCCCGCAAAGAACTCCAGGGCTGTCCCCCCTTCGGGACGAATGTAGTTGAGACGGTGAATTGCAATCGTAAAAGCCCCCCTTGCATAAGCGGGAATCATGATAAGATAGCATGCTCGATGTTCATACAGGCTTGAAATACAGGCCCATTTGATGCCCAGGACAAATATCAGCGCAAGGACGCCCATGGTCCCCACGCGGCTGTCCTTCATGATCCCCATGATTTCTCCACGAGACCTGTGGCTAAAAAGCCCGTCAGCCGTATCAGCAAGTCCGTCAAGGTGAAGTGCGCCTGTGACCACAGCAAGGAAGACAACGTCAATCAATGAAACAATGCTTGACGGAAAGATATGCTGGAACGCCACATCAATCAGTGCAAGGAGGAGCCCTATGAAGAGCCCGGCAACAGGAAAATATGTAACCATCCTGTAGCCCGGGAAATCTACTGGTTGGCCCAAGGGGAGGATGGTCAGGAATTGCAGGGCTGCCCACAGGTTTTTCATCATGTTGTACCGAGGGCCCTTGAAAAACTTTTTTTCTTTCCTGTCAGGGTCAAGGGACTTGTATGTGTACTTGCTCCTGACCAATATGTCAATCAATGGCCACATCTGACGCACGAATGAAAAAAATAGGGATCTGAATAGGATCAGATGGTACCATTTGCAGGCCCCCACAACATCAAGCGGGTATTTCCGCCTTGACATACAAGCCAATTCTTGTCATGCTTTGCCATGTAAACTGAATACCAAGACCCTGTTTCTCACAAAAAGATCAGGCTTTTGTGGTTTCGGAGTGACCGAATGAAGCACAACAAACTCTACACCTTTTTCATGCCCGGCGAAGAGCGCATTTTCTTCGACCATTTCCATAAGATGGCAATTGCCCTCATCCTGATCTTCACCTTGCTTGGCATCTTTCTCTCGGAGATAACCACGGCTCAGGCCATCATCCGTGCAGTCGTTTTTGTCTCGCCGATGTATGCTCTGTACTTCGTATACGCAAAGCGGTTTGCCGACGCGATCACGCTTGATTTTGATGCGCGGAAGGCACGCTTTTCATTCCACGACGATCGGGGTACGTTTGAGAGGAATTTTAAGGAAATCAAGAGGGTCAATTTTTACTTCTATCTTACCTTTGTGCTGGACGACGCCAGGATCATGGTAAAACGGCCCAAGAACAAAAAGGAAATATTTAAGGTGCTCGCATCCGCCCTCACGGTTAATCGGGGCATTTTTCCGGGCCTATGATTTGCGTTTGATCCAAACTTGTTTTCGTTGCTATACCTCGGAAGGTCATAAATGGCGGTTTTCTCGGTGAGTCATGAGCATCAAGAGCAAGGCGCGAAGGCGCGGAATAGCTGGCTATTGCAAGCCTGAGCAACGCGGCTATTGATGTTCAGGGCCGGCGAAAAAGTGTCATTTGTGGCCTTTCGAGGTATATAATCAATGGCGGGAAGAATGGACTATCCCTTGCTGACCCCGGCCTGTTCAAAGGTAAGGACTTCCAGGAAGACGCGCACCCCGGCCTCTATGATGGGCATCGCCAGGGCCGCGCCCGTGCCCTCCCCAAGACGCATCCCGAGGTCCAGAATCGGCCTAATCCCCATGTGCTCAAGCATGAGTTGGTGCCCCTGTTCTACGGATCGGTGCCCTGCAAACATATAACCAGCCACAACAGGGCACATTGCGTGGGCCAGCAAAGCCCCGGCTGTTGAAATCAGGCCGTCAATGACAACCGGTCTCTTGAAACAGGCAGCGGCGAGTATCGCGCCGCAAATCCCCCCGATCTCAAAGCCTCCCAGCTTGCTTAACACGTCCACCGGGTCCTCGGAATCAGGTGCGTTGACGGCAATTCCTTTTTGGATGGCCTGACATTTCCTGCCAAAGCCCTCATCATCCACACCAGTGCCACGGCCGGTCATCCGTTCTACAGGATGGCCCATGATTACTGCCCCGATGGCACTCGAAGGTGAGGTGTTGCCGATTCCCATGTCACCAGTTCCCAGCAATTCAACGCCCTGTTCAAATAGGTCCCCCGCCACATTGTAGCCTGCCGTAATAGATTGCTCGGCCTGCTCCCTTGTCATGGCAGGGCCGATGGTAAAATCCATGGTACCTTTTGCCACCTTATTGACAATGAGTACGTTTTCTCCTTGGAAATGTCCTGTACCTGCGGCTATTTCACCAGCCAAATCGGACACATCCGGAATGATGCCAATATCCACAACCAACACACGGGTGCCTGCGTGGCGGGCCAGGACATTAATACCCGCCCCACCTCTCACGAAAGTCCTGACCATCTCGCCAGTCACCTCCTGCGGATATGCGCTGACTCCCTGGACCGCAATGCCGTGATCACCTGCCATCACCAAAACGGCCTTGCTGTTGACAGAAGGTTCCAGGGTCCGCTGTATGCCGCAGACCCGTTCTGCGATAAGGTGCAGCTCTCCCAAGGCCCGATGAGGCATAACCAGCCGGGATGTGTGCTCACGCGCCTGTTGCATGATCTTCTGGTCTGCCGGCTCAATGTCATCAATAATTCGATCCAGCGTCATCTTTCTTTTCAACCTCGCTCCTCCCCCCCGCCAGGCCATAAGTCTATTTCTTCATCTTTTCCCATTCAAGATTCGATGTTGGACGTTCGATGTTCATTAGTCCATCCGGCACAGAAACCTATATAAGGGTAATAATTGAAAAAAAACTAACACCCTGAAATTACGGCATCCTTCATAACAGCCTAACAGTAGTTTACACTTTTTATCGTTGGGTTGAGCGGTCATAGATGTTGGGTTTCGCTTGTTTTGCAAAAATAACATAACTATGCGCTTTTAAAGATAGTATTATCAAATAGCGAAACCCAACAATAATATTCGCTCAACCCAACCTGTTATGAATTACCCAAATGTGTTAACTGAAAAATGAAGGATGCCGAAATTACCTTGTCAATATGATCCGAATGGTAGCGCAGATCGGAAAAGGCTCTGATTGCAAAATGGCTTGACATATCAAAAAGTCGTAAATAGTGTGCCACACACTATTGCATCATTTCGCCTTCCTGCTCTGACGATATATCTATAGTATTTCGGATTTCGGATTTCGGCCTGCCCTGGCACTCGCTTCATATATGCAACCACAGAGCCTATTGGCCAGGTCTGGGCCAGGGATTGCGGAGTTAAGCTGCACATCATTTTAGCGTAATTTCACATGGTTATCGGAACCATTCGCAACTTCTCAATAAGTCCGGGCAAATCATATTTTGCGACTATCCGCTGGATTCCGGCTTTCGCCGGAATGACAGGCGCTTATACCCAATCGTCATTCCGGCGAAAGCCGGAATCCAGTGACTGTTACCCGGACTTATTCAGAAGTTACAACCATTCATCCCGCAAATTTGCAAGTATTTTTCTGAAAAGCTATAGGTTGGGACAAATCCGGATTCA
>MAXP01000230.1 GCA_001751085.1 Desulfobacterales bacterium C00003060
CCCAAGATGAACGTATTTAATGGACGATTGCAAAGCTCCAATTGTGACCGTGCAGAGTATAGTCATCACGTCTTTTGGTAGGCGGTGCCCAGTCCAGCAGGAATGGGAGTCCCGGTATTGATCCCAATGACAAATGACCAATCAAGAAGGAGTAAGGGATGGCCAAAGGGATAACAGTAACTGAACACATCTTAACCAAACAAAAAGAACAGCCTGACGCGACAGGGGCGTTCACTTCACTGCTCTCAGAACTGACTGTGGCGGCAAAGATCATCGGTCAGAAGGTAAACAAGGCAAACCTGACCGAGGATTTGGGGTTTGTAGGAAGTGAGAGTGTGGACGAAGAACATTTCCAGAGGCTGGTGGAGTTTGCCAACGCAACGATCATAAATCGCGTCAGTCACACCGGCCATCTGTGGTGCATGTCCTCCAAGAAAGACACTGACCTGATTCCGATTCCGCCCAGGCAAGCAAAAGGTGACTACATTCTGGTCTTCGATCCCCTGGGAGGGATTACTAATATTGATGTCCACATTGCAGTAGGTACGATTTTTTCGATCCTGAAGAAGCGGACTACGGGGAACATGAGTGTCCTGACGGATGTCTTGCAGCCAGGCAAAGAGCTGGTTGCTGCAGGTTATTTCATCTATGGTTCGAGCACGATGATGGTTTATACAACGGGAAGCGGCGTCCACGGCTTCACACTAGAGCCGAGGATCGGCGAGTTTCTTCTTTCCCACGAGAATATTCGCATACCTGAGAAGGGAAAGACCTACAGCATCAATGAGGGGAATTACTATTTTATGGATGAAAAGGTCCAGGATATAGTTGAATACTTCAAGACCCCGGACATCAAGACAGGCCGGCCTTATACCTTGCGCTATACCGGTTCTTTTGTGGCAGACTTTCACCGTAATCTGCTAAAGGGCGGCATTCATATGTATCCTGCGGATTCAAAGGATCCCATGAAATCTGACGGAAAACTGATGCTTATGTGCGAGGTCAGCCCTCTCGCCTTTGTGGTCGAACAGGCAGGAGGGGCTGCA
This sequence comes from Desulfobacterales bacterium C00003060, assembly GCA_001751085.1. Taxonomy (GTDB): domain Bacteria; phylum Desulfobacterota; class Desulfobacteria; order Desulfobacterales. The sequence goes on from MAXP01000230.1 coordinate 1,047, forward strand.
AGCACCGGTTTTGAAAGGATACTTGATGTCGAACCCCGGCACCTTCATCAGAGGGTGCCGGTCTTTATAGGAAGCCCTGATGATGTCCGTATGGCTGAAGAGATAATTCAGGGAAAGAGGTAAGACGCTACAATGCCCGAGTCACGTTTGAAAAAAATCCTTGCGGTTTTTGAAGGAAAAAAAGGTGCGCTGATTTCCATCCTCCAGAGGGTCCAGGAGGAATACGGCTATTTGCCACAGGAAGTCCTGTCGGAGCTTGCAGGTTTTCTCAAACTGCCTGCAAGCCACGTCTATAGTGTGGCCACCTTCTATGCCCACTTCTATCTGACACGCCGCGGAGACCATCTTGTACGGGTTTGCCAGGGGACGGCCTGCCATGTGCGTGGCGCCCGTGACATCCTGGAGACAGCTCAACATCGCTTGGGCATCAAGACCGGTCAGACGACTGAGGATTATGAGTACAGTCTTGAGCGCGTTGCATGCTTAGGCTCATGCGCCTTGGCCCCGATTATGGTCGTTGATGATACCGTCTATCCACAGGTCACTACCAAAAAGGTCGTTGAAATCCTTTCTAAGGATAAAGACGGCGGAAAGAAAGAAGAAGGATAATGCCACCACGTTTCAAAGGCAAAATAGGAACGCCTGAAAGTCTAGAGCGTCTCAAGGAATCGATCCTTGCTCAGGAGAAGCCCGACACAAAGACCGTAGTTGTCTGTTGTGGGACAGGCTGTCTGGCGTGTGGGAGCCGGCATGTGAGGGAAGCCCTTGAAGATGAGATTAGAATCCAGGAACCCGATGAGGACATCATCGTCAAGAAGACCGGCTGTCGTGGTTTTTGTGAAAACGGGCCTATAGTGGTTGTTGGGCCGGAAGATGTCTTTTACCAGCATGTAGCCAAAGAGGACGTTCCGGAAATAGTCTCTGAGACCCTGGTCAAAGGCGACATCGTTGAAAGGCTGGTGTGTGAGGATACGACCACGGGTAACAAATACATTCATGAGGCTGACATCCCTTTCTATAAGAAACAGGCAAGAGTTGTACTCAGGCATTGCGGTCATGTTGACCCTACGAGCATCGAAGACTACATAAGGGTTGGTGGCTATCAGGCAATGGCAACAGGTATTTCCAAGTTAAGCCCCGAGGAAGTGATTGATTGTATTAAGGAATCGGGCCTTCGCGGCCGGGGAGGGGCGGGCTTTCCTGCTGGACTAAAATGGGAGTCATCGCGCAATGCCCCTGGTGAGGAAAAGTATATCATATGCAATGGTGACGAAGGGGATCCAGGGGCCTTCATGGACCGAAGCCTGATGGAGGGCGATCCCCACAGTGTGATCGAAGGAATGATCATTGCCGGCTATGCAGTAGGGGCCGGAAAGGGGATCATATATGTGAGGGCAGAATATCCCCTTGCTGTTCGACACTTAGCCACAGCCATTGCCCAGGCAACCGACCTGGGACTCCTGGGCCAAAATATCATGGGAAGCGGTTTTGATTTTCAGATCGAAATCGTAAAAGGTGCGGGGGCCTTTGTGTGCGGGGAATCAACCGCCCTGGTCATGTCAATTGAAGGCAAACGGGGTTTTCCAAAACCACTCCCGCGACCCAATACAAGTATTGTCGGGCTCTGGGGTATGCCGACCGTACTGAACAATGTGGAGACTCTTGCCTGTGTGCCTGCTATTGTCCTTCATGGTGCAGCGTGGTTCAACAGTATAGGCACGGAGAAAAGCAAAGGGACAAAGGTCTTTGCCCTGTCCGGAAATGTGAAAAACACGGGCCTCGTAGAAGTTCCCATGGGAACGACCATGCGAGAGATCATCTTTGACATTGGTGGCGGGATCAGAGAAGACAGGAAATTCAAGGCTGTGCAAACCGGTGGCCCCTCTGGGGGTTGCATCCCTGAAAGCCTTTTGGATCTCCCTGTGGACTACGAGTCCCTGGCGAAAGCCGGCTCCATCATGGGATCCGGGGGGATGCTGGTGATGGATGAAAATACCTGCATGGTAAATATGGCTCGCTACTTCCTCGATTTTGCCCAAAACGAGTCCTGTGGCCAGTGCACCTTGTGCAAGTTGGGAACAAAGCAGATGTTCCACATACTTGCGGACATTACCAGGGGAGAAGGGAGACCCGGTGATATCGAGATGCTTCTGGAGTTGGCAGAGGCAGTCAAAGCAGGTTCCATATGCGGTCTGGGGCAAACCGTCCCAAATCCAATTATTTCCACGATCAGGTACTTCCGGGAGGAATATGAGGAGCATATCCACCAGAAGCGTTGCCGGGCCCTCGTGTGCAGGAATCTGATTTCTTACCGTATCAAGGAATACAGATGTAAGGCATGTATGTTGTGTCTCAAGGCCTGCCCTGCTGATGCAATTATTGGAGCTAAGTGGCAGGTCCACGAGATCGATCAAAGCAAGTGCATCAAGTGTGGGACCTGTGTGGACGTGTGTCCCCCCAGGTTCAATGCAGTGGAATGCGTTTCGGGCTTGACGATTGACCGTTCGAACCAATCGAACCAATCGAACAAATGACCAATGACAAAAGACAAATGACCAATAACAAACAACCAATGACAAACAACACCACAGTGACCATAAACGGACTTGACGTAAAGGTCCCAGAAGGCGCTACCATACTGGAAGCAGCCCATATTGCGGGGATCTACATCCCGACATTGTGCTATTGTCCCGGGCTCACCTCAGAGGGAACCTGCCGTATATGCCTGGTCAAGATCGAAAACAAGAAAAGGCTCCATCCGGCTTGCCGCACCCCTGTCAAGGATGGGATGGTGGTCATTACGGATGACCCGGAGATTGAGCGGTTACGCCGTGTTACCCTTGAACTCATCCTGAGCGATCATGATTTCAACTGTCTCCTGTGCCCGAAGAGTGGGACATGCAGGCTGCAGGAATTGGTCAACCGTATTGGTTTTGACGAGCAGCGGCTCAATCGCCTGAACTGGGTGGCCAAGGACCTTCCGATTGATACAAGCAATCCTTTTTTTGATTTCAATCCCAACAAGTGCATCCAGTGCGGCATATGCGTGCGGACGTGCCGGGAGATTTCGGGTGTTGATGCCATTGCAATGGGATATCGGGGGTATGACCTTAAGGTCAGCACCTTTGGTGACAAGTCTTTAAAGGAATCGGTTTGTGTGTCTTGCGGGGAATGCGTTGAACGTTGTCCGGTAGGAGCTTTGGTACCCAAGAATATCCAATATCCGACCCGTGAAGTGAAAACAACCTGCGTATACTGTGGTGTGGGCTGCGGCTTGTACCTGGGCGTGCGAGGAAACAGCATTGTTAGGGCGAGGGGCGATTGTGAGAACCCAGTAAACCGGGGAGAGCTTTGTGTTCGTGGACGCTTTGGTTATGGATTTGTTCACAGCCCTGATCGGCTTTCTTCCCCCCTTGTGCGGGCATACGACCCCCTTGAGCGGACAGCACACGGCATGGATGAAACAGGCCGTCCAGGCAAACCCTTGACAGCGCCCCTTGTAAAACGGGAAGGAAGGTTCGTAGAGGTCAACTGGGAACAGGCGATCAAGTATGTGTCGAGCACCCTGGTCCATTACAAGGGAGACGAGTTTGCTGCCGTCTCTTCGGCCAAGTGTACCAATGAAGAGAACTATCTCTTCCAGAAGTTTGTCAGGGCGGTCATGCAGACCAACAATATTGACCACTGTGCGCGTCTCTGACACTCGCCCACGGTAGCCGGTCTGGCTGCCAGCCTGGGCAGTGGTGCCATGACAAACTCCGTTTCTGAAATCAGAAACGCCTCTTGTTTTTTTGTCATTGGAAGCAATACCACAGCCACCCATCCCGTCATAGGGAGACAGATTAACGCAGCAGTCAGAGGGGGAGCAAAGCTCATTGTAGCCGACCCGCGAGAGACAATGCTTTGCCGGATAGCTGATGTCTGGCTAAGGCATCAGCCCGGCACTGATGTGGCCCTATTGAATGCAATGGCCAGGGTTATTATCGAAGAGAAATTATTAGACACCTCATTTATCAAGGAACGTTGCGACGGTTTTGAGGCCTTTGAGGAGACGGTCATGGCATGGGATCTCTCACAGGCCGAAGAAATCACCGGTGTCCCTATCAAGAAGATTTCCGAAGCTGCCAGAATGTATGCCTCTGTTTCGCCGGCAACCATCCTTTATGCCATGGGGATTACACAGCACTCCCATGGCACTGATAATGTGAAGGCAGTGGCGAACCTGGCGCTCCTTACTGGTCATATCGGCAAACCTTCAACAGGTGTCAACCCCCTGAGAGGACAGAACAATGTTCAGGGGGCCTGTGACATGGGTGCCCTGCCGAATGTGTTTACCGGGTACCAAAAGGTTGAGGATCCGGAAATACGGAAAAAATTTGAGGAGGCCTGGGGTTGCCGGCTTAGTTCCTCACCCGGGCTTGTGCTGACCGAATTTTTTGAGGCGATTCATTCAGGAAAGGTAAAGGCCCTGTACCTCATTGGAGAGAACCCAGTGCTCACAGAAGCTGATACGGGCTTCATCGAAGAAGCGATTTCACGTCTGGAGTTGCTCGTGGTGCAGGATGTCTTTCTCACAGAGACCGCACAATTGGCCGATGTAGTCCTGCCCGCTGCCAGTTTTGCTGAAAAAGACGGTACCTTCACAAACACCGAGCGGCGTGTACAGCGTGTCCGTAAAGCCATAGAACCGGTGGGCAACACTCGTCCTGACTGGATGATTCTCTGCGAGATCGCTCAAGATATGGGGGCCAAAGGGTTTGATTTTGAGAGTCCTGAACAGATCATGGAGGAAATAAGGACCCTGACTCCGATATATGGCGGTATTACATATGAACGGATCGACGGGGTTGGACTCCAATGGCCCTGCCCTGATACGAAACATCCCGGAACGCCGTATCTTTATGGTGAAAGGTTCACAACACCGAGTGGTCGCGGTCAAATCACGCCTATCTCTTACTCGTCCCCGGCAGAGGTGACCAACCACGAGTACCCTTTGATCCTAACCACAAGGCGCAGTACCTTTCATTATCACGGTACACTGTCGCGCAAGGTGGCGGGACTTAATGCCTTGCGCAGTGAAGAGCAATTGGAAATCAATCCCGTTGATGCTGCTGCCCTGGAGATAGAGGACGGCGAGAGCGTAAAGGTGATTTCCCGCCGAGGAACCGTGTTGGCCAAGACAAAGATCTCAAAAATTACCCCTCCAGGTGTTGTCTCCATGACCTTCCATTACGCTGAGACCCGGACCAATATTCTAACCCATGCGGCATTGGACCCTGTGGCCAAGATACCGGAGTTTAAGGTCTGCGCGGTCAAGATCGAGCGAGAAATCGATTACAGTACGGAATATTGGGGATGGGGAACAGGTAAGGATTGACGATTGATGATTGAACATTGACAAATGATAACCAACAATCAGCAATCGACAATCGACGATGCAGAAAAAAAGCTTTAGAATCAAAGCCGATCCGTGTCAGGTTTTCAGCGCCTTTTGTCATGAGCCTGGCGCTATTTTTTTGGAAAGCCAGAGCCCTTCCTTTGCGGACCGGTATTCCTTCATAGCCTGGGAGCCTGAGGAGGTCTTTAGCGGAGATATCACAAAGCTTAACAGGGATGATTTCTTTGCTTTCATATCTTCCCATGCCCAGGATTACTTTGTTGCCGGCTACATAGGCTACGAGGCCTGCCAGTGGATAGAGGACCTTCCCCGGCCCAGGGCGATGGACACACCGAACCCCGATATCTATCTTGCAGCCTATCCTCGATTTTTAGTATTTGACCATATCCAAAAGACCTGGTCTTGCCGGCACAAAGGTGCGCCTGCTTCCCTGCCGGCCGCTGATTTGCAAATCAGGCAGCATTTTGCCGGAAAGATGACAGGATATAATCAGACCAAGGCCGCGTATTTCAAA
>MAXP01000231.1 GCA_001751085.1 Desulfobacterales bacterium C00003060
CTTGATCGACCAAAACGAGGGTTAATTCAAGTAGATCAAGGCATCATGCTTGAACTCCGAGAAAGGATAAACCATGATAGCTAACTGTTTCCAAATCGATGATACATTGAAATTGAAGCCGGTCGCTCCCGAAGGAGCAGCGGAAGCGTGCCAAAGGCCTGAGGCGAGGATATGGCTTGATCTTCAGGACTTTGAGCCTAGCGAAGTCGAAGCGTGGCTGGACAAACTTGGGATCAGAGACTTGTCCCGGCAGCTTTGTCTGGAAGCACTCGAACGTTCCGGATTCTATCCACTCAAGAATGAAATTTTCCTGGTGATACGAATCCTGCCCGACGCAGGGAATGCGGGTGAGGCCGATCACCTCGCCTTTCTTTGCAGGGAGAATCTACTGCTCACGCTGCACCAAAAGCCCGTCTCAAGACTGCACCGGCTTGCCTTGGAGCAAGCTTCGGGTGCCTGGCTCTCCGAACGGAGCATCGCGGGATTTGTCTCCGCTCTGATGATCGCTCTGTCGGTTGAGTGCCTTCAGTACACCTCGGAACTGAGGACCTCGATTCTTGCGCTACAGGAGCGAATGGAGCGTGAGCCCGACACGATCGAGGTGGAGGAAATTTTGGGAATGCGGTCGGAGCATTTGGTCGTCGACCGGGTGGTGAGCGATCAACTTCCCTTTGTGCAGGCCCTGAGCAAGACCGACAAGCCTTTCTTCAAGCTGAAGGATTCCCAGGATTATATCAACTGTGCGCTCGTCAATCTTGAGGCGATCGACAAGGCCACAGACCGGATGGATAAACGAATCATCGCATTACGATCGGCTTTTCAGATGCATGCGCAGGATGGAGCGAACCGCCGTCTCGGCTTCCTCACGGTTCTGTCCGCCATCTTCATGCCGATGACGCTCCTGGCCGGAATCTGGGGCATGAATTTCGAGGGGATGCCGGAGTTGAAGCATCCCTTTGCTTACCCGGGCGCAATCGGCATCATGATTTTAGTCGCATCAGGCATGTACCTCTATTTCCGGAAAGGCGGCTGGTTCGATTAGAAGAGGAAGGAAAGAATATGACGAGGCGATCATGGTAAAGCTGGGTTGTGGATGGTGAGTCTATCCGTTCTATGTCACAGGGCTTAGTATGGTCGTGTCCACGAAGAGAGGAGAGCGATGGACCAGTGAACGCATACAATCAAATCTATTGGAGAAGATGAGGAAAAATGAATACTTTCATATGGTTTGGAATAATCTTTTGTGTGACACAATCGGCTATGTTTTCTGGTCTTAATCTTGCCTTTTTCAGTGTTACTAAGCTTAGCTTGGAAATCGAATCGAAAAAAAACAATCTTCAAGCCCGTAAAGTTGCCCGTCTCAGACAGGATTCTAATTTTTTGCTGACAACCATTCTGTGGGGCAATGTGGGCATCAATGTTTTGCTCACAATGCTGGCCAACTCGGTCATGGTGGGGGCGATTGCGTTCATTTTCTCTACGTTTATCATCACTTTTTTTGGCGAAATCATCCCACAAGCCTATTTCTCCAGACATGCCCTCAAGGTCGCTTCCCTGTTGTCACCGGCGCTGCGCTTCTATCAAATTCTGCTCTTCCCGGTGGCCAAACCCACCGCTGTCGTTCTGGATAAATGGTTGGGACCCGAGGCGGTGCAATTTTTTAATGAAAAAGATTTTCGTGAATTATTGAAAATTCACATGAATTCTGAAGAAACCGATCTTGAGAAAGTCGAGGGTAAGGGGGCTCTGAATTTCTTAGCGATTGACGATCTGCCTGTCATTGAAGAGGGTGAGAAAATAGACCCTGACAGCATCATCCAACTTCCCTTCGCCGGGGACAAACCGGAATTCCCTGAGATGGAGCTTTCTGCCTCGGATCCCTTTTTACAATTGATACAGTCTTCGCAGAAGAAATGGGTCATTATTACCGACGGCAACGGTGATCCGAAAGCGACCTTGAACTCCGAAAGTTTTTTGCGGGCGGCTTTTTTCGGCGGGCCGCAATTCAATCCTTTGTTTCACTGCCATCACCCAATCATTGTAAGCGATGAACAGGTCACGCTGGGTGAAGTTATCCCGAGACTGAAGGTCCAGCCGGTGGACCTCGATGATGACGTGATCGACAAAGATATCATTATTTTATGGGGCAGCCAGAAGCGCATTATCACGGGATCGGATCTTTTAGGACGGCTGATGCGAGGAATCGTTCAGAATCAGGGCGCAGACTTTAAAAAAATGATTCGCAGAGAGGCTTGAGGTGTCATCAGATTAGCGGGAATTGGCCACTTATCTAAACAACATTAATGGCTCATAAAAAGTTCGAAACGGGCTTTTACGAGGTCATTAAACTTGAAAACGCTGGAATTGCAGGGGGAGGTAAAGCAAATGGATACTAAGCGATGTTCTCGCATTCTTTTTCCGGTTCTTTTTGTTTTAATGATAAATTCATTCTCAATCAATGTATATGCTCAGGACCAAGCACAGGTATCTCAAAAGGAGATCCAGGAAATTGTAGGTCTTATGGAGGACCCGGAAAAGCGGGAAGCCTTTCTGCAAAACCTGAAAAGCCTCCAACGCCTCAAGGTGTCGGACCATGCTGCTGAGGTCAAGTTAGCAGCAAAACCGGTCGAAACAAAAAAAAGGCGGGTTCTTTTCATTGAATATCTGTTCGTTAGATTTGAAACACTAACCGGTAAAGTCATGCAGGCTGCAGCAAGTACCTCTAAATTGTTGGCAAGGTCGCCACAGGCTTACAATGAAGTGACTGCTTTTTTTTCAAATCCGAATAATATTAAGCAATTTATCAAGCTCTTGGCCAACCTCGCCGCAGCCATTGCGATCGCTTTGATAACATGGTTTCTCATCGGGAAACGTGAGAAAAAACTGGTCGTTCGCTCCAGGAAACTCGTACGGAAGATCATCATGTTCTTTCCCAGGTTGCTCCTAAAGCTTGTGCCCTATGGCATGGTACTCATCAGTCTGTTTTTTCTCTTTCGGATGTTCCCTTCCCACCCGACAGGACATGCTCTTGTTCTGGTTTTCTTTACCGTCCTCTTTTTCTATCGCATGATACTCGAAACGTTTCGTATCCTGCTTGCACCGGACGCAAACAGGAAACGTATCCTGCCGTTCAGCGATGAAAACGCAAACTATCTGTGGGTCTGGGTGATCAGGTTTGCCCATATTTCAGCCTTTTATTTTGTGGTTACAAGAATGCTGATGGTTGCGGGTATTGATACACAGATCCAGTCTTTTATCAGAGGGCTTCTCCTGATTTTATTCCCTTTCATGATTAACGTTTTCATTCTGCAGATTGCCAGAGAGCTCCGGGCAAAATACGAACCTGCTCAGCAGAACGGAGAACAGAATTCAGAAGAAATACCTAAAAAAACGATTCCCCTTTTCATTCGATACTTTCCGGTCCTTACAATAGTTTACGTCTGGGCTATATTCCTGTTCCTGATCGTGAACTTTGAAAAAGGATTCGGGCACCTTTTTTCGGCAACATTATGGACTGTCGCAGTATTGATTGGTCTTTCGCTGTTCATGCGGATCAATGAGCGGCTGTTCAAAAGGTTTTTCACTATTAATGAAAGAGTTAAAAAGAAGTTTCCCGGGCTTGAAGCAAAGACGAACCGCTACCTAATGGTCCTTAATAAATCCACGAAGATCACCCTTGTTATCATCAGTACCGGGATCATTGCGCAGATTTGGGGTATTCCCGTGTCAATATTCGTCTCGTCCCATGCGGGAACGCTGATCATTCTCAGAGCGATAGCTATTTTGATAACAGTTGGTTTTGTGATTGCAGTCATGGAGACCAGTCAAATGATAAAAGAGCATCTATTAAAAAATAAAGATCAGATAAGCCAAAAGAGAAAAACTTTGGTGCCCATGATTATCACGACCATCAAAATAGTAACCGGATTTATTGGCGGTATCGTGATACTCGACCGGTTGGGAATCAATACGACGCCCATCCTGGCCGGTGCCGGCATCGTTGGACTGGCTGTCGGATTTGGTTCCCAAACCCTGGTGAAAGACCTTATCAACGGCCTGTTCATTCTTTTTGAAGAAAGCATTCGGGTAGGAGACTATACGGATCTTGGCAAAAATGAAGGCATGGTTGAAGCCGTGGGGCTCAGGACCATCAGACTGAGGGATGTATCCGGAGATTACCACGTCGTACCCAACAGTTCCATTGAAACGATCACCAACAAGAGCAAAGAATTCTCCAAGACGGTTATCGATATAGGCGTAGCTTACAGAGAAGATGCGGACGAGATCATGGAAATCATGAGAGAGGTCGGCAATGAGGTGCGTGAAGACCCCGAATATGGTCCGAATATCCTGGAGGACATTGAAATCCTGGGGCTCCAGCGCTTTGATGATTCCGCTATCGTCATACGGGCGAGAATGAAGACCAAACCCCTCAAGCAGTGGGGTCTAAGAAGAGAATTCAACCGCCGGATCAAAAGGATTTTTGATGAACGCGGTATAGAAATTCCCTTCCCCCATCGGACCATTTACATGGGCGAACCGAAGCAAGGCCCCGCGGCACCGCTTCATCTTCAGATGGAGGGGAAAAATCAATGAAAAGCAGAGAATGAAAACACCATGAAAAAATAAGATCAAGACAAAACCTAGAGCTAACCTGTGATAGGAGAGTAAATTAAAAGGACTAAGAAAAGGGGTCACTCATTAAAGGGCACGTCAAGAGGAAAGACACCTATCCCGGTCAAAGATCTATAATTATTTTGACGTTATCTTCGCACCAGGACGGTCTCGTTTTCAATGACCTCAAGTTGGGTCGGACCATGATAACTGTTTGATATCATTTTGTTAAGGGTGTTTTGAGTGTTCTTTTCAACTGGGCCAAAACACTTATTTTTGGAGAGATTAAATTATAATATCAGTATGATCGCTTGGTCCGACCCAGCAGAAACCAGCAGAAATAAATCACCCAGCAGAAAACGCAGAACACAGCATCAGAACCAGCAGACCACAATAACCCAGCAGACCACAGCAGACCACAGCAGACGCCAGCAGACGATGGGGAACAGTCTATCCGCGCAGAGATTCCTGCAAAAAATTACAAAACCTTTTATGACAAACTAAACCGTTTAGCTATCCTCCAGACTTCCCCTCCAACCATATCTGAAAAAGACCAAGGGACTATCGAGATCCGAATCCGGTTCAGATCTTCATAAAATCCCTCAATACAAACTTCAGTCCTCGCAATTTATTTTGGGAACTTTTTTGCCTTTGCCTTGTCTAATGGCTTAAACAGTCAAAAAAAAAGAGGAGGTTAAGGAAATGAAATACAAAACCAGGATATTAGGATCATTGATCTTTGCTGCGTCTATGTTTTTAGGAAATGCTGTCTGCGCACAGCCAGAAAGGGATACCGACAAAACACTATCACCATATTTCTTTGTGAAGAGTGACGATCCGGAAGTGGATCAACTGCCCCTTAAATCTACATCAGTGAAGGTAGATATTTCAGGGGTAATTGCGGATGTCGTTGTGACCCAGGTCTATAAAAACGAGGGAAACAGGCCATTGGAGGCCATATACATCTTTCCGGCCTCCACAAGGGCGGCTGTCTATGGGATGAAAATGACCATAGGGGAGAGAACTATTATTGCGAAGATTCGCAAGCGGGAAGAGGCACGACGTGAGTACGAGCAGGCGAAACAGGAGGGCAAAAGCGCGTCTCTTCTTGAGCAGTACAGGCCTAATGTATTCCAGATGAACGTGGCAAACATTTTGCCGGCAGATGTCATAAAGGTTGAACTTAAATACACCGAGTTACTGGTTCCAACCGATGCTGTGTACGAGTTTGTTTACCCGACTGTTGTTGGTCCGCGTTACTCGGAACAGAGAACAACAGAAACAGGGCCAGGGGAAAAGTGGATTGAGAATCCTTATCTACACCAGGGGGAATCTCCTACGTATACCTTCCATATCGCAGTCAACCTGAGTGCGGGTCTCCCAATTCAGGATCTAACCTGCTCCTCACATCAAGTCAGTGTCAAATATGAGGGACATGCTTTTGCATCAGTAAGACTGGACCCGTCTGAAAAATATGGTGCCAACCGCGATTTCCTGCTGAAATAC
>MAXP01000232.1 GCA_001751085.1 Desulfobacterales bacterium C00003060
ATCGTCTTGAGATTTCCTTGAAGTTGTTTCTATGTTCAGACATGTCAAAATTGTAGGTGCTTTCATTATGTACACAATTAGTGAGATTTGCAATAAGGGAACATAGCAAGCCGGCCAACGATTGAATTAAGAGGCGGGCGGTTGTCTGTGACAAAATGAATAAAGAAAATCTTTGAGAACCAAGGACTTTCAAAATAGCACAGCCTTAGCCAGTCCTTCTTAAATGATTTGTTATCTTACTTTTGCTCGGCATCTTCGCTTTTACCGCTAAATAGATCTACAAGGAACTGGCCGGGATCTGGCTTACTCATTATCATGTATCCAATTTCCAAACACTGACGAGCTATCGGATCATTTTCAACTTCCTCGGCCCATCGCTCGTCGCATAAATCTTCGTACCAGTCCCAGAAAAGATCAAAATCCTTATCTGACAAATTCAAAACAGCCTGTCTTATTTTACTGCTTTTAGCATTTTTGTTTATTCGATTGCAGCCTATTTTTTCAAACCAATTTTGAAATCTGTTGAATTCAATATCTTTAAGATTTAAAATGCGTTGCTTTATTTCGTAAAAATCCATTGTTTGTTCTCTCATTTTTTTTAGATAACATAACGGGCTAACCGGCCGGGAAAAGCTGCGCTCGTTCCTCGCTCCGCTTTCCCCAGTCCGAGTTGAGCCGATGGTTCGGCCAAAGAGTTTTGCAATATTGAATAGTTAATAATTAAGATTAAGATGCGACCCGAATACCCCCGTAGAATGTATTAGGATAATCCAACCTTACCGGGCGTGCCATGGCTCATTAATACCATCCACTATTCTTCTGTCAACTCCAAATGACAAATGAAGATAATGACCCCGAATACCTCCCCTGAGACGGATATACAGGAATTGAGCGAGGAGAAACGGAATCTCCCTGGCAAACTGGTTGCTAAGACCGGGCCACTACTGGTGCGTTCAAAATCTGTGCATCAACGACAACGGTTGCTGATAAGCGTATGGGTAAGGTCGTCGGTGAGCCGTAACGGGGAAAACTCGACTTAGGAAGTTCCCTTATCATATCCTACCCAAATAATTTCATAACACCCTATAATAACATGGTAATATTTTGGAATCGGGTAATTTATTTTGTGGAAGTTCCCTTACAACCATTCATTCCGCAAATTAGCAAGTATTTTTCTGAAAAGCTATAGGTGTGAACTTACACCAGCAAGTCCTCTCGTAGGACCTCTACTAATGTGTCGGCCTTGAGATCCTCTATCTTGAAATATCTGGCCCCCATCTGGAGGGATAATTGACGAGCCAATCCAAAGGAGATGAGCCCCGGTTTTTCAACGTCAACCACGGCTGTGTTAACCCGGGTATCATTTTTTATCTCTTCGGCCATTTCCATGGCCTCGGATAGAGGTTTTCCACCATATTGGCTCACATTTGCCTTTCCATCAGAGACAAGTATGAGCAATGGATAGATGTGAGGATCCTTGTGGAAGTAGCTCTGAATGATCTGGTAGCCAAGTGATATCCCGTGGGGCAGGGGAGTTTTCCCTCCAGTAGGAAGATCTTCCAAAAGCCTGTGTGCAAGCTCTATACTGCTGGTTGGCGGAAGAAGCACCTCGGCACGGTCCCCCTTAAAGGCTACCATGGCCACCTTATCCCTTTTTTGATAAGCATCAACGAGAAGAGACAGTATAGCGCCCTTTGTTTCGATCATGCGTTTTCCCGCCCCCATGGAACCGCTTGCATCCACAACAAAAACAATGAAATTGCCGACCCTTTTCTCTCTTATTTTTTCCCGAATATCGCTATCTTCAATCGCAATAGCCACATCCTCTCTGCTCCTGCGTTTCTGATAAGGTGCCGCTGCTCTCAAGGTGGCATCCAGGGCCAGGTCATTTGTCTTTCTTTCCATAGTGCTCATGATATACCTGCCTGCCTTTGAGGATGTCCTTGTCCGGCTTCTTCTCCCCGACCCTTTTCGGAGTGTCCGGTCTCTTTCCGTTTGTATTCTTTTTACCTTAAAGGCATCTCCAACAGGAAAAACCTTCTCAAGCATCGGAATATGGGACAGACTCCTTTCCGATTCCTCCTGATCCTTTTTTTCTACTTCTTGATCCTCTCTCACTTCAGCTTCTTGCTGGTTTTGAGTCTCTGGTTTTTCCTTTTCCTTCTTCTTTTCATCGTCAGGAGGTTCTTCTTGAGCTCTCTCTTTTTCTTCATGCCTGTGTTGAGGGGGCGGGGGAGGCATCCTCATACGGTGGAGCAATACGAGATCCGCCGCTTCATTAACGTCATGTTCGGTCACCTCGTCTCTGCCCTCGTAACATGCAATGGCCAGAGCGGTCTTTCGGATAACAATATCCGCACGGTGTCCAGCGACAAATGCATCCAATGCGAGTATCGAACAGAGCTGAACCATCTTATCTGAAATCGTGATGTGGGGAAGTTGTTCCTTTGCACGCATAATTTTTTGCGAAAGGCTATTCTGCCGGTCTTGATACGCCTTGATGAAGTCAGTACTATTTCTATCAAAACGTTCCCTTAGTTTGATCAACCGGACCCTTTCGTCCGGGTCTTCTATGCCCTCAATCTGTATGCACATCCCGAATCGATCAAGGAGTTGCGGGCGCAATTCCCCCTCTTCAGGGTTCATCGTTCCAATTAGGATGAATTCGGCCCGATGCACATAAGAAATCCCTTCACGCTCAACAATATTAATCCCCATGCCGGCAGCATCCAGGATGACATCCACAATATGATCGTTCAAAAGATTAATTTCATCGATATAAAGGATTCCCCTGTGGGCTGACGCAAGCAGGCCAGGGGTAAAGCGCCTTTTCCCCTCCTTTACAGCATACTCCAGATCAAGGCTTCCCAATACCATGTCCTCGGTGGCCCCAAGGGGGAGATCGATGACGTTTGTCTTTCTCTTTCGTACATGGAGATCGAGGCCCTGATTCAATCTTGCCTTGCATTGGGGACACAAACGTTCATGTTCATGAGGGTCACAATTGAACGGACACACTGAAACCACCTCGATCTCCGGCAAAACAGCAGCTAGTGCCCGGACAGCCGTTGATTTTGCAGTCCCCTTTTCCCCCCTGATCAGCAATCCGCCGAGAGATGGACAGATGGCATTCAAGATGAGCGCCCGGGTCATCTTTTCTTGCCCCACAATGGCCGAAAACGGATAGATATCTTTTGTTGTCCAGTCCAATTTTTTAGTGCCTAAAGCTAAGGGAAAACGCTTGGGTCATTGAGATTTTGGTCGTTAGATATTGTTTCGAATTTCAAACTCAATAAAGCGAATCAGTTATTAGCCCGTTTTAGGGGCCTTCCTGAAGCCATACGCTATGCGGGTGGAGCGTCACTGTGCTTATGTGGACGCGTGTGCGCATGTTCATGGGTGTGCGAATGCGCATGAGATATAATTCCTTTCAATTTTCCTTCCTCAACCCCCGGCTTCTGGAATGGTTTTCTTCGCATCCTGTGCTGAAGGGCCATGTCGGCAGCCTTTTGAACATCCTCTTTCAAGACCTCACTTCGCCCATTGAATGCAGCCAGGGTCTTGGATGCCTTCATCATCATAATATCTGCCCGGTGCCCATCCACATTCATGTCAATGGCGATCCGGGCGATCAAATACAATATATCATCGGAAATAGTAACGTGCTCCAGAAGCCCTTTGGCCCGAACAATGGCTTGCTGGAGTCTCTCGTCCTCCTCTATCCAGGCCTCGTGAAATCCAGCAGGGTCTTGCTCGTAGGATGCCCTTCTTTTCACGACCTCAACCCTTTGATCAAGATCTGCTATTCCCTGGATGTGAACACACAGTCCAAAACGGTCAAGGAGCTGGGGGCGCAGCTCTCCCTCTTCAGGGTTCATGGTACCGATAAGGATAAACTCAGCAGGATGAGAATACGAGACCCCCTCTCTCTCCACAACATTCACCCCCATTGCCGCTGAGTCAAGCAGGATATCCACGATATGGTCATCAAGGAGGTTGACCTCATCTACATAAAGGATCCCCCGGTTGGCTTCCGCCAGGATGCCCGGTTCAAAACGTTTTTCCCCCTTTTTTATGGCATGTTCCAAATCAAGGGTGCCTACAACCCTGTCCTCCGTAGAGCCCACAGGAAGCTCAATGACCCGGGTTTTTGTCTTTTTGATGGGGAGATCTTCCCCGGAATCAATGCGATTAATGCATTCCTGACACATCTGTGCTTTGCTGTGCGGATTGCACCCGAACTTGCAGTCTGCAACCACCTCTATGTCCGGTAAGAGGGCGGCCAGGGACCGCACTGCGGTCGATTTGGCCGTACCCTTTTCGCCACGAATCAAAACACCACCAAGCTTCGGATTGATTGCGTTTAAGATCAAAGCGTTCTTCATCTTTTCCTGGCCAACGATGGCCGTGAAATGGTAGATGAGCTTCTGATTTTCCATATTTACTCCCATAAGTTCTATCGTCTAACTCATACTCAAAAAAACTAATAGAAAAGCCGCACGGCTGAACATGCCTAATGCGGTTGAAACCAACAAGATGCTTGATCCTAATGAAAACCCAAAAATCGATGTGTATTTTGGAAAAGAAGACCTCAACGTGAATATGGGAAGCATCAACATACTCCCGAGGACGCAGGCCGTAATCCCCTGCAAATCACTTAACATGCCGTCTTTGAGCATCGCTCCGATAGAGGTTGCCCCCACCAATGGGCTGAACATATAAGTGCCAACCGGAAGAACGCAGGAGGGAGGAAGTCTGAAGAAATCCGTCAACGGCTGGACATAATCTACCAGTCCTGTTATGATGCCATTATTGATCAACAAGAATATAATGAAAGTAGTCAACACAAAGATGCCACTCACCTTGAAAAACAGCCTCCTCTGACGGGTGAAAGCCAGAACAAGCACTTCGCCGGGCCTCCTCTTCCTTGTCGTAGCAGCATTGGCGCGATCCGGCTCAAGTGAACGTCCTTGCGGCTCAGGGCCTTTCAACCTTATCCTTCCATATATGATGACAAAGAGCGTCTTGATTATACCTGCGACAATAAAGGTTAAAAAATAGAGCAGACCTACCTTGATACCCAACAGGGGGATCATTACCGGGATCTGATACGTAAAAGTCTCCTTTACATAAACCGGTGTTGTATTAAGGAGGGCAGTGAGCAATGTCTGGCTTTTGTCTATTCTCCCTTCCTGGTGGAGTCTTGCGATTATGGCATTTCCGGCAAGGACTGACCCAAAAGAAGCCAAAAAAGTCACCCCGGCTTCATGGGGCAGATTGGCAAGCCTGGCAAGGGGCCGACCCATGAACTCCAGTTTTTTAAGGAGGCCTATTTCTATCAACACCTGGGAGGCATACAAAGACACAAACATGATGATCAATACCCTTGGAACGATGTTCCAGGTGTCGATGAGGCTTTGCATAAAAAGGCTACTCATGGAAGTGGGTTGTTAAGTAAGCAGTAAGCAGTAAGCAGTAAGCTCCCTACTCCTTACTATTAAACTCCTCCATAAAAGAGAATTTCTTTTTTGACCACTCTTTGACGTCCTTCTTGGTTATTATATCGATACTGCCTCCCTGAAAGTCTCCTTCCACATCCCCCATCTTTTCTTCCATCCATCCCTCGATCTCAAGATAGTGTTCCTGCAATTCCTCTAAGACTTCAGGGTCTGCCTTCCAGACCCCGCGTTTTTCGGCCTCAAGCAGCCTTCTTGCCATCTCTTCCAAGGCCCAGGGATTGTTTTCCTCAAAGAATTTCCGATTTTCTTCGTTTATTACAAAGGTTTTCGTAATGTCATCAAATATCCAATCTGCGACTACCTCTGCGGATGCATCCCATCCATAAACACGACCTACCCGTTTGGCTATATCGCCGGCACCCTTGTATCCGTGACGTTTCATCCCTTCGATCCATTTTGGATTCAAGAGTTTTGTACGGGCTATTCGTTCCATTTCATCTTTCATATCCCTGGTATCAGGGTGTTGCGGGTCACTCGTATCCCCCCAGTACACCTTTGGCTCATTACCGGAGACTGTTTTGACTGCCGCATACATCCCACCGTGGAAATCATAGAAGCAGCAACAGTCAAGGGGATCCGACTCGTCTGAGGCAAGTTTGTGGAATGTTGCATCAACCGTGCTCAATCGATCGGCGTATTCCTTGTGGGATATCTCTCCCCAGGCGCCATCTCCGTAAGCGTAGCCTCCTTTTTCTATGTACTGTTCTCCAAGGTCGTTGATCGTCTTCCAGGCGCTGGCAGCAATCATTAAACTCACGCCGCCTCCCCCATAGGCGCCGGGCTGGGCGCTGAAAAGACGATATGTTGCCTGACGATCCACCTTTTTCTTGTCAAAAGACCCTTCCCCTTTTGCCCTTTCCTTTTCCCGGTATTTGTTCACATGTTTTTTTATATAGTTGTATTCCTCCCGTTCGTTTAATGAGGCGATCTTGATTATAGTGTCATCAATAAGCTTTATCAAATGGGGGAGTGTGTCCCGGAATATGCCACTCGTTCGGATGGTCACGTCTATCCTTGGTCTTTTCAGTTCTTTCAACGGAATAGGTTCTGTGCCTTTGACAATCCCGGATTCCGTCCACACAGGCCGGGCACCCAGGAGATATAGTATCTGGGCAATCTGTTCTCCGTCCGCCCGATAGGTATCAATAGCCCACAGGACCATGCCAATGTTTTCAGGATAATTTACTTTCTGGTGGAGGTATTTGTGGAGCAGGTTATCTGCCATCTTTACCCCGACATCCCAGGCCGCTCTGGTAGGAATAGTCCTTGTGTCCACACTGTAAAAGTTTCTGCCTGTAGGCAGAACATCAATTTTTCCTCTTGTCAAGAGACCGGAGGCACCCGGCTCAATATACTTCTTATCCATTCCCCTTAATAGCTGGGGGATCTCCCTGGCCGTCATCTCCAGTTTTGGGGCCAGGGAGTCCCTGGCCCAGGTAATCAACTCAACGAGTTCCCCGATCCTATCCGAATCTTTCACTTCCACAACCTCAAGGATATCCTCTTTAATCCTTGTGATGTCTTTTAACCCGCCCTTTACCAGCATAAAGGCCAGCTTGGTACTCTTGTCAAGCAGCTCTCCATCTTTTTTCTCAATCACATCCTCGTATTTGAAACCCATCAGTTCTAAGATCAATCTCCTTATGGACGGCCGATCTCCGTCAAAGCGCATGATGGAGACCAACATATTTGCCATCTGGTCTTCGTCAGGGGTTTGGCTCAAGATATGCAAGCCGTCCCTTATCTGGGTCTCACGAAAAAGAGTCAGCTTTCCATGCAGTTGTTCAATCAAAAGATCAGGAGCCAGGTCTTTCTCTTGATCAATAAGGTTCGTTTTTTTTGCAAGGGCATGGACCTTGTCAAAAATAACGTCTTGCCTATTCTCTTCGTTTAGATTCCTTGCATGGGCGTATTGCCTCAGGAGTTCTTCTATCTCCTCAAGTTCATCATATAAACCCGATGGCTGCATGATCGGCCCCATGTGGTCAACCAGGGTGGCGTAGGCCCGGCGTTTGGCCAGTATACCCTCAGAGTTATTTTTTACAGTGTATATATACAAATGCGGCTTGTCACCAACAATGATCTCAGGGAAACATTCATTAGAAAGTCCGACTCCCTTGCCGGGGAGGAACTCAATGTACCCGTGAGTCCCCACCGAGATAATGACATCTGAGTTTTCCTGCACCCATTTGTATGTGGCAAGACACTGATGGGTGGGCGGGATACTCGGATCATGCAGAATCCTACAGACCTTTCCGTCACATCTGGCCCCGTAACACCCCCTTTTCGGTTCAACCAATACATTGACATTTCCAAAATTGACCCCTGTAACAACTATCTTGCCGTCATGGACCATGCTTTCACCCGGCGGCTCACCCCAGCCGGAAATCATCTTTTCCCTGGCGGCCTGCGGGAGATCACTTAACCATTGATTATACTTGTCTGAATCAATGAATTCTATGACCCCGCCTTTTTTGACGATTTCGTCCACTGTGGTCCAGCGAAACTCACAGATCGCCTTGCGGTCCATAATAGTATCTATCAATTCCTTGCCGCTTTCAGGGCAATTGGCAATAGCGTACCCCTTCTTTTGCATCTGCTGCATGATCCTGACAACACTTTCTAATGTATCAAGACCTGCTCCCCCTGCAACAGATGCCTCAACCCCTGCACAGGGATTCTTGTGCAAAAGAAAAGCGACCCTTCGCTTTTCAACAGGAAGCCGGCCTAACTTCAGCCAGGCACAAACTCTATCCAACAGGAAACCGACTCTCTCCGGGATCGGTTTTCTAAGACCGAACGGATCCTGGCTCTTTTCGTCCCGCGCGCTGGCAATGATCGGTTCAATAGTTCCATTAAACTCCGGTTGTGCCACCCAATAGACCTGACTGGAGGGATGTACGCCTTGGGGGCTTTTTCTCCATTCTTCTTCCGTTCTTGATCTGGAATAGATGGTCTGAATAATGGGCACATCAAGCTCTTCTAAGATAGTCGATCCGGTCTCCTCCCCGATAGGTATCTGAAGGAGAAAAGAAGACTCACAGTT
>MAXP01000233.1 GCA_001751085.1 Desulfobacterales bacterium C00003060
GATCTGGGAAAAGAATTTACATCCGGCAAGGAGTGTTTTCCATGCGTTGTGACACTTGGAGATATACTTCTATACATGAAAAAGGAAAAAGAGAAGCTCGGAAATAGATTTAATCCTGAAAACTATATCTATTTTATGCCGGAGTCTGATGGTCCCTGCAGATTTGGCATGTATAATAAGTATCACAGGATAGTCCTTGATACATTCCCTGATTTAGACAAAGTGAAGATCGCCTCTCTAAGCTCAGAGGATGCCTATTCACTGGATGGATTGATACCAAAGGAAAAGATGCGGGATTTTAGAAAAGCGGCTTACCTTTGCATTGTTGCAGGTGATATACTTGACAGGCTATTGTGGAGAATTAGACCATATGAGAAAGAAGAAGGAATGGCCGACAAGTTTATTAATGAAGCAATGGGGAGAATGACCGAATCTTTTTCCAAACATTCATCCAAAAAAAATCTCTCTAATATTCTTACCGATTTAGTTGAAATTGTGAAGGAAGGAAAAGAGGTTATTGACCATGATATTCCCCAAAAACCCCTCATAGGCGTTGTGGGAGAAATCTATGTCAGGTCACACGTTAAATCTAATCAGGATACCATCAGAATGCTTGAAAAATACGGCGCCGAGGTAATTAACGCGTCTATCGCTGAATGGGTAAACTATACAACCTATGATCAGGCAAGATTAGCCAGGATCGCCCTGGAATTAAACCTTAAGAAATTCAGGTTAAAAGAGATAAAGGAATCTCTTTTGAGATATCTGAAATACAATCTCACTCTCTTTTATCAGTACAGGCAACAGAAAAAGGCTTACCAAATAGTCAGGAATTACATTGATATTGAGGAAGACCACAAGATAGGCCATCTGGAAAAGGTATTAAAAAAGAATAATACATTTTCCTTCGATGTTGGGACTGAGGCATGTCTTAGTATCTCAGCAGCCTTAGAATATGCCCACACAGGATACAACGGAATTGCAAACATATTTCCCTTTACATGCATGCCGAGCAATATTACCTCTGCAATCGCCAAGCCATTAATGGCTAGGCTAAATATTCCTTACATTGATGTCTCATATGATGGCTCCTTTCAACCTGGTAGGGAGGCAGCATTAAGAACATTTATGTACCAGGCCTATCAACACTTCAAAACACACGGTAGACTTAAACACCAAGCCCCATAATAATACTCCCGGGGAAATATGGAAAGATTTGGGATGCTTCATTTGCAGGTTTACACTTCCTGTGCGAGTGGAGTCAGTATTCCTTTGGCAGGGTGTTGAGCTTGGCCAGGGTAAACACCGGCCCGTCCTTGCACACATATTCCATGCCCACATTGCACCTTCCACACATGCCGATGCCGCATTTCATGCGGTTTTCAAGAGACATGATAATCGCTTCAGGGGCAAATCCCACCTTTTCCAGAACGGGCTGTGTAAACTTGATCATGATCGGAGGACCACAGATAATCGCCACACTGTTTTCAGCGCTGGTAATTTCCTGCTCCGTGATGGTCGGCACAAAGCCGATGTGATACTTGCAAAAGGGATCATCGCTGCAGTCCACGGTGATATGCATTTCGATATCGTTGCGTCTCTTCCAGGCCTCAAGCTCATCTTTGTAAAGGAGCATGCCCTCGTTTCTGGCCCCGTACACCACGGAGATCTCCCCAAAACGCTTGCGGTTTCCAGGCGCCAGCATAAAAAGGATAGTAGAACGTAGCGTTGTAAAGGCAAAACCACCGCCGATAAGGACCACGTTCTTTCCTTCCATCTTATCAAGGGGGTAACAGTTTCCCAACGGCCCACGCACGCCCAGGATATCTCCTTCCTCCATGTTGTGCAGATGGGTCGTCACAACCCCAGCCTTGTTCACCGTAAAAATGAGAAATCCCGACTCTGTGGGAGATGAAGCGATCCCAATAGGGCATTCCCCCTTGCCTGCCACAGACAGCTCTGCAAATTGGCCAGGCCGATACTCAAACGTCTTCTCATCTTCAGGGTCCAAAAAACGTACCTTAAAGGTCTTTATGTTGCGATCTTCAGTCTCGATAGTGGTCTGTTCGATACGAACAGGATAGGGAAGATACGGGTTATCCATCTGTGTTCACCTGTAACCGTTATTTTTCACAGAAATGGCAAGGGTTATGAACCATCTTATTTGGGCTTTCTTGCACGTTGGGGTTCGCAGCTTACTATCGGACAGGCGTGCCTTAGAAAAACCCTGAACTCATTAGCAATGGTTCTAATACTGCGAGGGTGCCCCCTGATCAATCGGCTCAGAATCACAATTAGCCCACATCCGATGATGATTCCTATATCTTGAAAAGCTTGCAGGAAGACCGAGTTCATGACATCGCCCCATCCACTATAACCAGTGGCCCAATTGACCTCAAAGGGCCAAAAAAAGGAAACCTGTGAGCTAGTGAAGAGGAAGTCAGCCAACACATGAGATAGAATC
Source organism: Desulfobacterales bacterium C00003060 (assembly GCA_001751085.1). Classification (GTDB taxonomy): domain Bacteria; phylum Desulfobacterota; class Desulfobacteria; order Desulfobacterales. The sequence continues at coordinate 2,465 of MAXP01000233.1, forward strand.
ACCAGAAAACACATTCCGAAACTTATCTTGGGGATTTGTGACCAGAATCTCCAGGCAATGGATGCAAGAAACCCCATAGACAAGGCAAAAAACAGGCTATGAGTAGGCCCCCGGTGGAAAACACAACCGTTCCCCTTGAAGAGGAGGCCAATTAAAACGTCTATATCCGGCAAATTGGCTAAAACGATTACAAAAACAACAAACTTCCACTGGCTGAAAGCAGTATTATTCTTAGAACACACGTCATGGGTGGCTAACCCAAGAGCTGCATGGCCCAACGGCAACGGCATGACAAAAAACCTCCTAAATCTCACAAGGTCTACTGGGGCAAAATCGATAAGGAGCAAGGTGGTAGTTAGTTTCCTGCCTTAACAGACTTGCAAATCTGCACACAGAGTGCGGTAAAGCAGGCAAGCCAACCGTAAATGAAGAGCTCGTAGTATCTACATATTGAAAGGGACGATCTCTTGTTCAATCCCCTTTCTACCAGTCGGCAATGCACATGAAGGGGGTTGAAATGATGTTGAATATTTAAGAATTTCTCTATCATTGAACGTTACCCCCCTTCTCTTTCCTTAATCTGGTTCACTGTGACTGGCCAACCAACTCATGTGTTTAACCTCCTTTTTATTCAAGAATCGTGCCAAGATAGACCCGAGCGAGAAATGGCCCTTTTTCGCAATCTCGGCGTCAACCCGCGGGATCGTTCATGCCTGCCCCGTTGAACCGCAAAAGCAAGCGCATTCCCCGCAGCTTGGCTGCCGGGAGCAGTGTTTAAAAGCATGTTTCTGCCTATTCTATTAGGGCGACGAACCAATGTACGTCTCCGCGCACCCCCTTGATTTGACCCGGGGCCTCCGTACCCCTCGCCCTTACCTCAATCTTTGTAGATGAGTACCATCCCAGCGCCACACAGAATTGATGTCCAGTAACTTTACGGCCTGGGCCATGGCACTGCGAAAAAAAATGCCACTTTTGAGAATCGTAACACACATAGATGTGTAAAAAAACTCACACCCGCAGCTTATGGATTAAAAAAATACCGCCCTGGGCAACCCAAAAGATAGGGTTTAGTCGTTTCCCTATTAATCTCGCTGCTGCGGACCGCAGGCAGACCGGTTACACTCACGCGCAGCCAAGACCTCAAACGCATAAAGTATCCTGCGCTCCCGATCCAGACATTCTTCAGTCAGTATTTCAAAGGTGGTTTTTTCCATCCTTTTCAACGCCTCATCCCTTGAAGGAATGCTTTGGAGACCTTCACTGACGACCTGACCGGATCTTGTTTCAAGTACTTCCGCTGCCTTACCGTTTGTCACCACAGCAAACGGCACTTCATAGCCTTCAACAAGCCTGGCCGCAGCCACTGCAGGGCGTTCTCGACTCACAAGGGAACCAGGCCCGAAAATGATGATCATGAAAGCCTTACCCTTCATCCTGGTCACGATATCCACCTTGAAAGCTCCGGTCTTATCGCCTACAGCGAGTGTGATCTCTC
>MAXP01000234.1 GCA_001751085.1 Desulfobacterales bacterium C00003060
TGTTTGTTATTGGCTATTTTCTGAATGCCCTTGCCACAGTCCTGGACTACGGTCTGGGATTCTACATGTGGGTTGTAATTGCCCATGCGGTGCTTTCCTGGGTGAGCCCTGATCCGTACAACCCCATTGTTCGGTTTATTCACAATATGACGGAACCTGTGCTGTGCCGCGTACGAAGATGGCTTCCCTTTGGATTCACTGGTATTGATCTTTCTCCTTTAGTCGTCTTGTTCATCATTGTATTTCTGCGCACGTTTCTCGTAAACAGCTTGATGAGATTGGCATCAACGTTAATATAACAAACTCAGGAAACGCTCTCAAGACAAAAGATCTTGATTTTACAGCCGCTTATCTGGCTGTTTGCGACATACAAGAACATATCCGAACCTATCCGGACTCCATCAGCTCAGAGACAATCCTGGCATTGAATGGAGCCCTTAAGAATTCAGGGTTTTCTTCTCAAACGCAATCCTTCTTCCTGTACAGGGAAACCGCTGATGCCCTGGCTTCCATTATCGTCCGTACCACTTCAGAACCCATAGCTGCTGAGGCAGTGTGTGCCTTAAAAGATGTGCTTGGCACCGCCACAGGAAATCCGAAAAAAGCGACTGCCAGTGCCCTGGGGTCTCTCCCCGTTCTTGTTCACAGTCCTGACTTATGCGAAGAGACCGTAGAGGATATACCACGTGCAAAGTGGCAGGATATACAGGACATATTGGTAGAAAAGGGCATCACGAACTGTAATGCGCCTGCGCTTATTGGAAGGAGTTTAGTTCTTTCAATTGATGAGAATAGACTATTAGTCGTCAAATTGGCCTCCGCCGAAGATTCTGTCCAAGGCATATATCGAGAAGTGGTCTGGATGAAACATTTGTGTTCCGGGGGCTATTCGTTTCCTGTGCGATTCGATATTCCCGCAGCAATCGAGATTGAGCGAAGCTATGTGTTCAGGTTAGAGAATATTCCAGTAAGGATGCCTGATGGAACAAACCGTCATCCTAAGGGTTATGCCATCGGTTTTGTAGCCAACAGGGATTATTTTGCCTATCCCAACGAGCATAGAGCGGAAAGACCACTGAGTAAGGAACAATTCAAGGAGATCATGTTCAGGAATGCGTGGTTATTTGGAAAACTCACATCTATAGGTATTGCCCATTCTGCTCCAATTCCGCTTTTTCATAACCGGGTTCAAACGAATAGAAGAAGAGATCACGGCTTGTATGAATGGCAGCGAGGGGGGAGGCTCGACAGGTGGCTTGATTGCTGCTGCTATCCCAATTTTGGTCCCACAGGCATAAGGGACTTTGAGCACCTCATTGCACTCAAGGGCACAGGTCAAAGGCCTTACTCCTATATCGGCACTCAGATACTTAGCATGCTATTGGTTGCCGGAAGTTATTTTCGCAATAAAAACAGAGCGATAGGCGGACTTGACGGGCAAGGCAAGCCGGTGGATGCTCAAGCGCTATTTGACAAGCCATTCCTTAAGGAATTGATCCAAGGGATCTTTGTCGGTTATTACCATGGTTTTGTAGGAACAGAACTTATCGAGGAGGTCCCTCTTGATTTAGATGAACTTACCTCCCGCATGATCGAAGAGATGGGTGTAGATCGCTATATGGAAGAGATATTGAGAGTTGTGGACCAAAGGCAAATGTCAGATGAAGAGTTCAGCACGTTTCTGAAAGACAGGGGATACTCTGAGAGCGAGATAAGGGGGTTGAAAAGGGGGGCCGGAGATATCACTATCTATACAGGGCCACATCTGGGTGGATTCAACGAAAGGATTTCTCTGCCTGAGATCATTGAGTCTGTAGCAACCATATCCGCCTTATGTATTGCGGACAGATACTGGAAAGAAAGGTTCCCTGAACCTGCCTCTTTGCCGTTACAGGAATTATCTTGCACCAACTAACCATAGCGAGCGCAAAAGCGAGCGAATATGAAAATGGCAAGCTTCCTTACGGTCGAAGATTCCCCGCAGCTTGCTGCGGGGAACTTCAATGCTTGTCCAATATCTTTTGAATCGCTATGGCACACTCAACCCTGTTTTCGTCGGGACAATCAATATCAAGGATCTGTTTTTCCAGATCGATCTGTTTTACATTGGCCTGAAACCTCTCCGCTTCCAGTGTAACAAGCTTAACAGTGTCGGCATCATGTTTGTCAGTGATTGGCATTTTGTGACTCCCTCTATCAAGTCTTCTCTATATGCTATTTTGTCATATTCATGAGTTCAATCTTCATGCATTTATTCATCACGACTTCAAGGCCTTCCCTTCGAGCCTTGTCTGCCGCCTGATTATGGGCAAGTCCCAACTGCATCCAGACTGCCTTCGCTCCCATCTCTATTGCATCATCCACAACAGGAGGGATGGACTCTGGTTTCCTGAATATGTCTACCATGTCTATTGGAAAGGGAACTGCCTTCAGATTAGGATAGCATTTCTCACCCAGTATCTCTTTCTGGCCGGGATTGACCGGCACAATCCTGTAGCGGTTCTCTTTAAGGTATTTGGCCACCTTGTGACTGTCTCTTTCCGGCTTGGGGGACAGACCAACAATGGCCACTGTCTTGCATTTCTGAAGGATTGCCTTGATCCGTTCAGAAGGCGGATTGCATTCAGGCATTTCACATTGTTGAACTGACATGATATTCTCCCTTTATACAATTAATCTTATTAGATACTACCTCAAAGGTCAAGTTCTAAGTCACATCCCTGGATAAGTGGGCACTAAAATCACGAAAGCAGCAAGACGCCTTCAAAGAAAGAGGAACAATCATGGTGAGTCAGGATGTCAAGTTCAGGATCGAAAGAGATACCATGGGCGAGGTCCAGGTCCCGGCAGATGCCTATTATGGAGCTCAAACCCAGCGTGCCGCAGACAACTTCCCTGTCAGTGGCATCAGATTTCCCAGAATTTTTGTCAAGGCCCTTGGCCTTATAAAAAAATATGCAGCCCAGGTAAATGCCGAGCTCGGGCTTTTAGACCCCAAGATTGCCAGAGCCGTCATGGCCGTTGCTGACGAGGTGGCAACGGGAAGGCTGGACGAACAATTTGTGGTGGACGTTTTTCAGACAGGCTCGGGGACCTCTACCAACATGAATGTGAATGAGGTGATTGCGGCAAAGGCCAATGAACTCATCACCGGCAAACGAGATGCCAAGAAACCCATTCACCCCAATGACCACGTAAATATGGGCCAGTCGAGCAATGATGTGATCCCCACGGCCATTCATATAGCCTCTCTGACCGCTATTGCCGAGGACCTCATCCCTGCCCTTCAGATCCTCTGCGAATCTCTCCGCAGGAAGTCCGAGGCATTTGACAGTATTGTTAAGATCGGACGAACTCATCTTCAAGACGCAGTCCCCATCCGACTGGGCCAGGAGTTCAGCGGCTATGCCCATCAGGTTAAACTGTGTATTCGAAGGGTCCAAACGGTCCGGGAGTCGCTTTCCGAGCTGGCCCTTGGCGGTACCGCGGTGGGTACGGGCCTGAATACCGAAAGGGAATTTGCTTCCAGGGTTATTGACTTGATTTCGCAGGAAACAGGATGTCAATTCACAGAAGCAGAAAATCATTTTGAGGCCCAAGCCGCCCAGGATGCGGCTGTAGAAACCAGCGGCGCTCTGAAAACCGTGGCAGTAAGCCTCCTGAAGATAGCAAACGATATTCGATGGCTCTCATCAGGCCCCAGATGCGGTCTTGGGGAGATCAACATCCCGGCCCTCCAGCCCGGGTCGTCCATCATGCCTGGCAAGGTGAATCCGGTCATCCCCGAATCCGTCATTCAGGTTGCAGCCCAAGTGATCGGCAATGACATGGCCATTACCATAGGTGGTCAGGGAGGTAATTTCGATTTAAATGTAATGCTTCCGCTAATTGCCCACAATCTGTTGCTATCTATAAAAATTCTTGGTTCAGCGGCAAGAATCTTTGCTCAAAAATGCATTAACGGCATCACAGCAAATGAAGCAAGGTGCAGAGAGCTCATAGAAAACAGCCTGGCCATGAGTACGGCGCTCACCCCGATCATAGGATATGAAAAGGCCGCAGCGATTGCCGGAAAGGCTTACGCTGCAGGGAAGACAGTACGCGAGGTGGCCATGGAGGACAGGATCCTGCCCGGGGAACAATTGAGAGATTTGCTGGACCCTGTTAAGATGACGTGAGACCTAAAGGGATGCCGGCGTTCAAAACAGATGGCCGCATCGATAATTCTGTGATATACTTAAATATGACGGATTGACGTCAACCAAATAGAGATCCAGGGGCGTCTATTGCGATTTGGGAAACCACGTCCTCTGGGATGGGGCTTTGCCTTGATCTATACCTCGGAAGGTCACAAATGGCGATTTTCTCGGTGAGTCATGAGCATCAAGAGCAAGGCGCGAAGGCGCGGAATAGCTGGCTATTGCAAGCCTGAGCAACGCGGCTATTGATGTTCATGGCCGGCGAAGAAGTGTGATTTGTGGCCTTTCGAGGTATAAGTTGATGCCCATGTGGA
>MAXP01000235.1 GCA_001751085.1 Desulfobacterales bacterium C00003060
CAATGATATGCCTTTGCCTCTGTTGCCAGCATTTCATGCCGGCTGATCTTTCCCTGGGCGAAAAGCTCCCTGGCATGGGCCTTCTCCTTATTGGGAATTCCGGAAGGCATGGGGCCTGCCGGCACGAACACGGCGGGCAGGTGACCGAAACTCAAAACCCCCATCAGAAGCCCGGGCACGATCTTGTCACAAACCCCGAGCATGAGCGCGCCGTCGAACATGTTGTGGGAGAGCCCAATGGCCGTGGACATGGCAATCACATCCCGGCTCATAAGGCTCAGTTCCATGCCGGGTCGGCCCTGGGTGACGCCATCGCACATGGCGGGCACTCCGCCGGCGAACTGGGCCACGCCCCCGGCCCAAGCCACCTCCTTCTTGATGATTTCCGGAACCCGATAGTATGGCTCGTGGGCCGACAGCATATCGTTGTAAGCGGAAATGATGCCGATATTAGGTTTGTCAAGGGCTGCCAGCGTCTCCTTGTCGGCATGATCACAGGCCGCGAAAGCATGGGCAAGGTTGGCGCAATCGAGTTCCCCGCGCTGCGGACCCTGTTGCCGCGCCTGCTCAATCCGGTCAAGATATGCCTGGCGAAACGGTTGGCTGCGTTCAGTGATACGTTCGGTAACTTTTTCAACAATGCTGTTCATACTCTTCCTCCTATTTGGGCGCCCAGTAGACATCAACCGGCGCCAGATCCTGGGCGAGCACGGCCCGGACCGGCATCTTTTCAACTGAATCACCTGCCAGTGCCCTCTCATACACATCGCGCTTTTCCTTGCCGGTCAGGTGGAAACAGATCCGGCGGGAACGAAGCAGGGCGGGCAGGGTAAGGGTCATCCGTTCATGGGACGCGGTAACCGGGGTCATAGCGAGACAGAGCTTTCCGGAATTCATATCAAGGGCCTCGTCAAGTCGATCTGCGCCGGGAAACAGGGACGCGGTATGACCATCCAGCCCCATTCCCAGAATCACGAAATCAAACGGCACAGGAAGCCTGGCCAGCTTTTCCCCGCATTCTTTTTCACCTGCCGTCGCAGATGCATGGCTGTTCTTCAAGCCCTGGAAATGGGCGGTCTTTGCCTGGCCGCATATCAGGTGTTCGCGGACCATCGCCTCATTGCTGGCGCTGTCATTCATGTCAACCCAGCGCTCATCCGCCAGGGTGATAAACACCCTGTCCCACTCCATAGATGTCTCTGCCAGGGCGGCAAAGAGCGGCACAGGCGTGCTCCCGCCCGAGACAACCAGGCTGGCCTTCCCCCTTGCCTCAATCGCTTCTTGCAAGGATACACATATCTGCTGCGATAGCTCCCGGCAGAGGGTCTCCTGGTCAGCAAACTCATGGAATCTTGGTATGATCTTCATCGGGCATCTTCCTCCCCCTGATATTCTTACCACACCAACACAAGCCTGACATCCATTACATTTGTATTCGTAGGACCGGTCATGAGGAGATCTTTGGTTTTTTCAAAGAAGTGATACGCGTCATTTCTGGCCAGAACCTCGGCTGCTTCCATCCCTGCGGCTCTTCCTCTCGTTACCGTGAAAGGATCTACCAAAGCGCCTGCTGCGTCTGTGGGGCCATCATTTCCGTCCGTGCCACCGCTCAGCATGACAACTCGAGGCGGAAGCTCCACAAGGTCAAGGCATGCAGCCAGGCCGAACTCCTGGTTTCTTCCTCCAAGACCATCACCCCGGATAGTCACAGTGGTTTCACCTCCTGAGATAATACATGCCGGTGGCGGAATCGGCCTGCCGGTCTTGACGATCTCCTTGCCCATGGCACAGTGAACCCGCGCCACTTCTCTTGTTTCCCCTTCCACCATGGAGGAAAGAATAAGTGTTTCATATCCAAGCTCTTTCGCCTTTGCACTTGCCGCTTCCAGGGCTAATATATTGCTCCCCACGATAAAATTGAAGACGCGGTCGAATATCTTGTCATTCTCTTTGGGCGTTTCCGGGATCTGCCCATCTATGCCGGCCTTCACGTGTTCTTGGATGGCAACGGGGATACCCTTCAAGTCATACTTCTTGAATATCTCCAGAACATCCTTGAACGTGGAGGTGTCAGGGACAAAGGGTCCTGAGGCAATCACGTCCATCTTGTCTCCGACCACGTCCGAGAGCATCAAGTTCACAATGGTGGCTGGAAAGGCCGTCCTTGCCATCTGTCCACCTTTAGAAGAAGATATGTGTTTTCTGATAGCATTCATCTCGTCGATGCTGGCCCCGCACGCCAGTAAAGCGCGTGTGATTTCCTGCATTTCGGAAAGTGTGATATCTCCGGCAGGGTGAGGGAGCAGGGCTGATCCGCCTCCGGATATGACAGAAATGATCAGGTCCTTTTCCCCCGCGCCCTGCAGGAAATCAAGGATCTTTTTCGTCCCCTTTACGCCGTTCTCGTCCGGCACAGGATGGCCGGCCTCGACGATTTCAGTAAACGCAAGCTTTTCCGTAAAGCCGTACTTGAGGTTGATCAGCCCTTTGTGGATCCTCTCTCCGAGCAGATCTTCAATCGCCCTGGCCATGGGGGCAGTGGCCTTTCCCGCACCAACAAGCGAGATGTGATCAAATTCGGCCAGGTAAAATTCGGTCTTGGGCTTCCCTTCCATTCCGACCATCAGCCTGTTCCCCTCAACATGTACAAAACGTTTTACCGCCCTGTATGGGTCCACAGCGACAAGACAACTCTTGAATATCTCTTTAGCGTCGGAACGTATGGTTTCCAATTCCTTGTGTCGTTTGTTCACGTTATTCACCTTTCTTGGGAGTTATACCGAGGTATATACTGTCATAATAATACCGGCGGTCTAAAAAACATTGTATGAGAATATTCGCTTTCAAAAGCAGGATACTTAGATCCTGTTTTCTCACAAAACTCTTTGAAATTCCGTTCCGGATAGTATCCCATGCATGATGAAGCATTCTCTAAGAAATTACTGAACTCCTCGTCCCTACCTTCGGTTTTAGCAATAAATGCCCTTGATAAATATTCAAGAGTCTGAAACGTGCTTGCAACAACAAAAGCATTCTTACGTTTGTAGTAGGCAGTCAGAACATGCTCTATGATATGCTGGCTGGTAATTACATTCACATTTTTGTTAAACCTCTTCTTTTGTACTTTCTGATAACCGCCCGGCAGATGAAATGTTTCAATCTCATTTCTATATGTTACTTCCCAAAGCAAAATATCATACTCTTCTTTAAACCTCTCTATATCCTCAATAAGCTTCGCATAATGGGGAACCTCAAAGTGCCCTCTCATCTTCTCAGACGAAAAATCCTCAATAATATCTATATGAAGCTTATCCTTTCTTTGATTTAACCAACAACCTGCTGATAAACACAAAAGATTCTTTTGATGTGTCCAATACACATCAAGGGCTCCAAAGGCATAACCCATCACTTCAGCAATATGATGACAAAGATAATTGGCATTTATGAGCTGATAAACAATTTGATGCTTAAAGGAGTAACTATTAGGTTCTGAAAGAAACAGTATTTTCGCATACGAATTGAAATTATCCCTGTCGCATAGCGCTCCTTTACTCCCTGAATAGCTCTTCCCTATATAGACATTATCAATAGAAATACAGGTGTTTTTTAGGCTGTGATTTAAATAACGGTGAGTACCATGAACCTTGATTGTTACCAAAATTGGCGTACATAATTTCACTATCGAGTCACCAAAAACGCCGGCACCGAAGGAATTAATTTGAAAACACGCAACCTGGAAAGCGGAATGATCTATTTCATTAACAAAAGCGAATCCATCACGACAATACCCTTTACCACTCACATCCAGAGTGTTATTTGACAGGATATTCTCTACAAATTCGTCAAATTCAGATTCTTCTATCTTCTTCTTTCTAAGGTGCCTGATATGTTTTTCTACTTCCCGTCGGAAATGACTGAATTTCTTCTCCAACATATTTATGCCCTTTCACTGATCAGTTGTTGAGAAGTTACAAGATTCCCGGGTTCAACATATGCCTTGACCCCTGACCCTCTTCCACAAGTGGCAACAAAGTGAAACAGTTTTCCTTACCCGAGAGGCTGAACTATTACCTTGCAACTTGAAATCTACATTGACTATGACCTTCCGAGGTATATCTGCACTCCCTATGGGTTCTCAATTGCTTTTTTGGTTTCCCGCGCTATCTTCAACTCCTCGTTAGTGGGAATTACCAGCACCTTGACCTCGATGTTCGGGGTGTTGATCTCCCTGGTACCGCTGCCAGGGGCAGCATTTTTATTGGTATCAATCTCAATACCGAGCCTGCTCAGCCCCTCACACGATTTTTCCCGGATGAGTGGTGCGTGCTCTCCAACTCCTGCCGTAAAAATGATGGCATCAACACTTCCAAGGGCCGCGAAATAGGCGCCTATGTACTTTTTTATCCGGTAGACGTAAACATCAAGCGCGACTGCCGCCCGTTTATCGCCCTTTTCCATATTTTCGATTACTTCACGCATATCATTGGTGCCGCACAGCCCCTTGAGGCCACTCTCCTTGTTGAACAGCCCATCTATTTCCTGCAATGACATGCCTATGTTGTCACCCATGAAAAAAGGCAGGGCAGGGTCAAGGTCACCCGATCGTGTCCCCATCACGAGTCCGGCCAGGGGGGTCATGCCCATGGTCGTATCAACGGATTTGCCGTTTCGTATGGCCGCCATGCTGGCCCCGTTTCCGATATGAAGGGTAATGAGATTAAGCTCTGTGAGCGGCCGGCCTAAATACTCCGCGGCCTGCTCGGAGACATACGCATGCGAGGTGCCGTGAAAACCGTAACGCCGCACCTTGTACCGCTCATACATCTCGTAGGGAATGGCATAGAGAAAGGCGTGGCTTGGGATAGTCTGGTGAAAGGCAGTATCAAATACTGCGACCTGCGGTGCATCCGGAAAGATCGATCCGGCGACCTCAATCCCAGTCAAATTGGGAGGATTATGTAACGGGGCCAGGGGTATGTTTTCCTTAATGGCTGCGATTACTTTTTCATCAATAATGGTGGTAGAATGGAATGTTTCCCCACCATGGACCACCCGGTGGCCCACAGCCGAGACCTCGGTCTTGTCTGTGATGACCCCATGTTCCGGATCAACCAGCAGGTCCACGATTCGGTTCAGCCCCTCATGGTGGTCAGCGATCAGCCGCTTTTCTACTTTTTTTATGGATTCACCATTGGCCAGGGCTCTTTCGTGTGTGAGAACACTGCTTTCTTCACCGATCTTTTCGGCCAGTCCTCCTGCCAGCACCCTATGGTGGTCCACATCGAACAATTCATACTTGATAGATGAACTTCCTGTGTTGATGACGAGTATTTTCATGATAACCCTTTCCCTCGCTTTGCCCAGGCTTCTCTCAAATTAGTACAGACTGAACGAGATGATCTCCGACCTCCGACTTCTGATCCCTGACCTCCGACATCCGACCCCTGACTATACTTTCTCTGATTGCGCTTGAATTGCAGTAATTGCAACCGTGTTCACTATATCCGGGATTGTGCATCCACGGCTAAGATCATTTACAGGGTGCTTAAGCCCCTGGAGCACAGGACCGATAGCCACTGCCCCTGCAGACCTTTGAACCGCCTTGTAGGTATTATTGCCCGTGTTCAGGTCAGGAAAAATAAATGTCGTGGCCTTTCCTGCAACGTCGCTCTCAGGCAACTTGGTTTTTGCTACCGAAGCATCAACGGCTGCATCATACTGGATAGGGCCTTCTATTTTTAGGCCCGGAAAGGATTCTCGGGCCTTTTCTTTTGCTATCCTGGTTGCTTCACGGACCTTGTCCACATCCGCCCCCTTGCCTGACTCTCCGGTAGAGTAGGAGAGCATGGCAACAACCGGATCAATACCAAAGGTCTTTGCGGTCTGTGCCGAGCTGAGGGCAATCTCGGCCAGTTGACCGGCATTTGGATCAGGATTCACCGCACAGTCCCCGTAGACAAGCACCCTATCCTCCAGGCACATAAGAAACACACTCGAAACAATGGAAAAACCCGGCTTTGTCTTGATGATCTGAAGCGCCGGCCGAATCGTTTCTGCCGTACTGTGGACCGCGCCGGAGACCATTGCACCGGCATGCCCCTTATAGATCATCATGGTTGCGAAATAGTTTGCATCGCTCATGATATCATATGCGTTTTCCTCTGTGATCCCCTTGTGTTTTCTTAAATCGTAATAGGTCTGCACGTACTCATCAAAGCGCTCGGATTTCAGGGGATCGATGATTTTTGCGGGGTCCATCCGGAGTCCCAGTTTTGCGATCTTTTTACGGATCAGGTCTTCATTGCCAAGGAGGGTGATATCCACCACCTCCCGGCGAAGGAGTGTCTCGGCGGCCGCCAATATTCTCTCTTCCTCGCCCTCGGGTAAGACTATGTGCTGCTTGTTTGCCCTGGCCCTTTGCAGTAGTTCATATTCGAACATCTTCGGGGTGACAATGGTGGTGCGGGTTGTAACGACTTTTTTCTCCAATTGCTTTGTATCGATATTTTTTTCAAAAAATGCCAGGGCCTGTGTTATCTTGCGGTCATCATGCGGGGAAATCTTGGCGTGGATCTTGCTGACGTTTGTCGCCGTGGGGAAAGTATTCTCTTTGACGCTGAGAATAGGCACCATCACGGGAAAGCCTTTAATCAGTTCCTGTATCGGTTTTTCCGGTTTCAGACCACCGGTCAACACGATCCCTGAAATGTTATCCTCGGACGTGGACAAAACAGCAGCCAGGCAGGCGACGATCACGTCCGCCCTGTCTCCTGGTGTTATAATCAGTGAGCCGTATTCTATCCTGGTCAGAAAGTTTTGCAGTTGCATTGCCGCGACAGTAAAGCCACGCACGTGCCTGTTCAACTGTTCTTCTCCGTATAACACCTCAGCACCCAGAGCGTTCGTAATCTCGCCCACTGTGGGTCTGCCGAGAGATGGTTCATCGGGTATAGCGTAAAGTAACTGTTCTCCGGTCAGGTTTTTCTTCTTTAGAAACTCGATAATGGCTTGTCTATCGTTTGGGTCCGTGCGGTTAATGATTGTGGCAATAGTGTGGCATTTTTTTTCACTCAGGGACTCAAGAGCCACTTCCACGGATCGGACTGCATCATCCGTGCTCTTTTGGTGTGCATTGGCCACCAACAGAACCGGGCATGACAGGTTCTTGCTGATCTCTGCGTTGATGTCGAAATCAAAAGCAGCCGCAGAACTCGCATAGTCGGTCCCTTCGCACAAGACAAAATCGCAATTACCCCTCAACTGGTCATACTTCTTGATCACCCCCTCGAGTATTTCCGCTCGCTTGCCAAGTGAAATCAGATTGTTCGCCTCAGTTCTGGTAAATGCATACATTTGATCGTACGGAATCTTAAGGTCGAAATGCGAAGAAATCAGGTTGATGTCAGCATCCGGACCATTTAGACCACGAATAATCGGCCGGAAAAAGCCGACTCTGTCGATCTTCCTGAGCAGCATCTCCATTACCCCCAGAGTAATGGCTGATTTCCCACTCCTTGCTTCAGTGGCCGTGATGTAAAGATTGTTCGACATGGTAACCTCCCGCTGACCGAGTAGTTGCTGGTTGCTCGTTGCTGGTTACTGGTTGCTCGTTGCTGGTTGCTCGTTGCTGGTTACTCGTTGCTGGTTACTCGTTGCTCGGTTTCCCAAACAGCGATAGTGTCCTGTCATCTATGTATACCTCTGAAGGTCATAAATGGCGATTTTCTCGGTGAGTCATGAGCATCAAGAGCAAGACGCGAAGGCGCGGAATAGCCGGCTATTGCAAGCCTGAGCAACGCGGCTATTGATGTTCATGGCCGGCGAAAAAGTGTCATTTGTGGCCTTTCGAGGTATATATGCACTATTTGAGGAAGTATACTCCGTAAGGCTCAACATTTCCATTAAATTCCGTTTTGCTGAGAAAATCGTATCTCCCTTCGTATGCAGGCAATCTTACCGTATCGTCACCCATGTTTACCACACTATATACGCTTCCATCTTCGTGCGTTCTGGCCATAACGAACAGCCGTTTATCGGAATGAACCACCACGTCTCTCTCGACTGAATGGTGAAATGCCTTTATTTGCTTTCGCACGTTCAGAAGGTGAAGGAATCGGTTCATCACCTGATATCTCAGCGACTCAGGGTCCGAGAGATCCTTAAGCACGGCCTCCTCTGAAAGCTTTTCACGATTGATCATGCGATTCATTCCGGTCTCTTTGACGCCCTCAAGGTAGTTCCTGGACCCCAAGAGGCAATGAATATAAATACCAGGGACCCCCTTGTCCACAAGCATGCTCGAATTTGCTGCTATAAAGCGCCTGACATCTATCGCCTGGTTCAATTGCGAAGGATCATTGATCGCATCGTAATAGGTGATGTTCAGTTCATAGGGCTGTTTGCCGTCCTGCGTTGCCTTGTAGGATATCAGCCCCCCGTGTTCCACAGTGGTCCCGAGCAACCCGTCAAAATAGGGAGAGGGCAGGCTTTCCTTAGCACTTAAAAGCCCTATACCGTCGTGGGATGCGAGAAAGTTAAAAAAGACAATGTCCTGCCGGATCCTATGCGTCTCTTCCTGAAGATACGAGGTATCCTTGCGGGTAAAGCTGTCGATCACAAGTGGCGGTAAGGAGAAATGGTAGGCCATGTTTGCCTCGTGCCTTGCTTCCACATAGGACACATTGTCTTTGTAAGGGAAGTTCACCTCGGCCAACATGATAGCGTACGGAGCAACGTATTCCGTTACAGTCCTAAGAAGTTTAACCATTTCGTGTGCCTGCGGCAGGTTCACGCAACTGCTGTCGGGTTCTTTCCAGACGTACCCGACAGCATCGAGTCGTATGATCTCAACCCCTTGAGACAGGAAAAAAAGGAGCACTTCGAGGATTTCCAGAGTAACCTTCGGGTTATGGAAATTCAGGTCTATCTGGTCCTCACTAAACGTTGTCCACACATACTTTTTTCCCATCGCTGTGTCGAACTCGGTTAACAAAGGATGCACCCGGGGCCGAAACACCTTGGGCATGTCAACACGTTTGTCAAAGCTCAAAAAATAATCGCGATATCGCTCGTCACCCTGCAAAAAGCCCTGAAACCAACCCGATTGGCTGGAAACGTGGTTCATGACAAGGTCGGACATTAATCGATAATCCTTTGCAATGTTCCGGATATCCTCCCAGGTGCCCAATTCCGGATCGACTTCTTTGTAGTCCATGATTGAAAATCCTCCATCCGAACTACTCGGGAAATAAGGGAGTATGTGAACACCCGAAACGGCATCTTTCACATAGCTTCTCAGAAACCTGTGAAGGGTACGAAGCGGCTTTTCTCCTTTCCTGCAAATGCTATCGGCATAGGTAATCAAGATGGCATCGTCTTCGTTGAGTACGATCTGATCATCATATTTCTTCCTCTTTTCAAAAATCGTCTCGTTTTCTCCATATTTATCCATGAGATCTTTCAAATCCTGGAAGATATTGTCAGCATGCTCTGCCGGATAAATATCCCCTAAGACAGACCGTATATTAGTCAGTGCTTCGGCTGAAGACATAAACAAACTCCTCCTTCCAGGATTCGTCAAGTCAACCACTCAAGTGCGGATGGGCATGCAGGGGCTGATTGACGCTCTTGAGGTATTTCTGTTTGTGCTTGGCCCGGTCTTCTATCAGGTGGTACACGCCTATCTTGATGATATCCTGAATGAACATCCATACAATGTTGTATGCCCAAACAATGCCGATCAGCGCCCATGGAAGGGGCGGAACCAACCAGCCAAAGGCACACATGAGAACCGCAAAGATCTGGGTGCCCACGACGGCGCTGAACAGTGGCCACGAAGGAAACGGCGGCATAAAGAAAAACTTCTTGCTGCGCGTCACAAAGAGCATGAGATGCCCGCCTGCTACCAATTGCAGGAACAGCATGGTCTGAAGATGGGGCTTATCCATGTGCATCCATTGCTGCCATTCCGGGTTCTTCAGCCACTCCCATCCGATGAGAAGCAGGCCAAAGGTCTCTGCCACGGCAACCAACCCGAGGACCGAAGATATGGACAATACCCGTTTCATCTGCCAGCGCACCGGTTTGGGATCGATACGGGTGTTGTCATAAGCAATGGTCATGATCGGAATATCATCCAACAGGGCCAGGAGGATGATCATCACCGCTGTTAGGGGTGTAAAATTGAACGATAACATCGCCAGCACCACAAAGAACATGATATCGATAGTCATAGAGATGCGGTAGATAGTGTAGCTCATCATCCGCTCAAAGATCTTGCGTGCTTCTTCGATCGCCTTGATGATCACCGACAGCCCCGGCGCGGTCAGTACCAGGGCGGCCGCGGCACGGGCTGCATCGGTGGCACCGGACACAGCAATCCCCGTGTCTGCCTGCTTCAGGGCCGGGGCATCATTGACCCCGTCTCCGGTCATGCCAACCAGGTGTCCCCGGTCCTGGAGGGCCTTGACAATGCCGTACTTATGTTCCGGAAACACCTGGGCAAAGCCGTCGGCCTGTTCTATCTTTTCCGCCGCCTCGGCGCTCAGATGAGCCGGATCCACATTATCTCTGAACAGGTCTGTGGCCGGTTGGATGTGTGTCCCCATACCAAGCTGGCCGGAGATTTCCGATGCGATGGCAACGTTATCGCCTGTGACCATGTGGACCTTGAGCCCATGCTTCTTGGCCTGGACAATGGTTTCAGCAGAGTCGTCCCGGGGCGGATCGGAGAGAGGCAAAATACCCAAGTATTTCCAGGCCCCGTCTGCCCTGGACTCTGCCACACCTAATGTGCGATAACCCTTGGCGGCCATTTCATCGACCACCTTCTCGGCCTTTGCCTTTGCCTGTTCGTCCACATCACACAGGCCTAATATCACCTGCGGCGCCCCTTTAGTATACATGACTGTCTGGCCATCAGGGCCTGTCGCCGTACCCTCGGTACGCTTTCCAACCGGGTCGAAAGGCGTGAATTTCGTCTGGTTGTAATTGTCAAGGAGAGACTTGTCTTTGAGCCCGCTGATAACCGCCAAGTCAATGGCATCCCGGTTCTCGGCCTTGGATGCAAGCGCCCCCGCAAGAATCAAATCCTCAGGGTCTTTTGCCCCAAACACGACCGGATCACCCAAGGTCAATTCGTTTTTCGTAAGGGTGCCGGTCTTATCACAACAAAGGATGTCAATCCCGGCCATCTCTTCTATAGCCTGGAGTCGCGAAACAATGGCCTTCTCCTTGGAAAGGGACAGTGCCCCCAACGCCATGGTCATCGAAAGCACCGCGGGCATGGCCACCGGGATCGAGGCGATCACTAAGATCAGGACAAACTGGACGAGTTCAAGGGCAGGTTCCCCGCGATAAAGCTCCACAGCAATCAAGATGATACTCAACCCGACAGCGACAAAGATCAGGAAGTCGCCGATGCGCATCACCGCTTTCTGGAAGTGGGACACGGCCCCGGCCTCCCCCACTAATTTGGCTGTCCGGCCAAAAAACGTATTGACGCCGGTACCTGTCACTAATGCTACCATTTCTCCCTGCTTTGCCACCGAGCCCGAATAGGCAATGTCCCCCGCCTTCTTGTTCACCGGCAGAGACTCACCGGTCAGCGCAGCCTGGTCTATACTGATGTAGTCCCCTTCAAGGAGTTTCACGTCCGCCGGAATGATGTCACCTAACCGGAGCCGGACAATATCACCCGGTACCAGATCCGCGGCCCCCACCTCTTGCCACTTGCCCCCACGCAAGGCCCTTGCCTTGAGGGCTAATCCTGCCTTGAGGGCAGCCAAGGCATTGGAGGCCCTGTGCTCCTCCCAGAACCCGATGACGGCGTTGAAGACTAAAAGGACCCCGATGATCACCACGTCCACCCAGTGTTTCACCACGACTGAGAGGATTAGAGCCACCTCGATCATCCATGGGATTGGACCCCAGAAGTAAGCGAGGAACTTGAGCAACTGGCTTTCCTTTTTTTCCTCTAAGGCATTCGGGCCATATTGCTCAAGACGCTTCTTGGCCTCATCTACTGATAACCCGCCACTGCTTGACGAGAGTAACTCAAAAAGGTTTTCAGGGGTTGATTCCTTCGCCTTTTCACTGTTGACCTGCTGCGTTTCCATGGGCCGGTCTCCTTTCTTGCTTTCGTAATAATTCTTTTCTTGCTTCCCTAACAATAAATCGAATATCTATATAGATTTCAAGATAATGTTTTTGGGGTATAGTAAAGGCTCAGTAAGACCTAACTTTGTTGTTGGTAGTGGGAGGCTGAAGGCAGCAGAACCATGGTTTTTCTTTGA
>MAXP01000236.1 GCA_001751085.1 Desulfobacterales bacterium C00003060
AAACCCATAATACAATCGGGAGTCGCGCTTGACAATAGGCCTTTGAAGGAATAAAATATGGCTGATCTCAACGCGCTAATAAAACAGGGTGAAGGCATTTCCGTTGAATTCAAGGAATATCGGCGTACCCTTAACCGGGATGTATATAAGACCGTCTGCGCGTTCCTCAACCGTCACGGAGGAACCCTGTTGCTTGGGGTTGGTAATGCAGGTGAAGTGACCGGTGTTGATCCCGACAGCATGGAGCAGATGAAGAAAGACTTTGTAACAGCCATCAACAATCCACAGAAAATCAATCCGTCCTGTTATCTGTCAGTCGATGAGGTTGAGGTAGAAGGGAAGACGATCCTGCGCATTTATGTGCCGGAAAGCTCACAGGTTCACCGCTGTAATGACCGTATTTTTGACCGTAACGAAGACGGCGACTTCGATATCACCGATCACACACGGCAGGTGGCGAATTTCTATCACCGCAAGCAGGCAACCTATTCGGAAAACAAAATCTATCCTTTTGCCGGCCTTACCGACTTACGCACCGATTTGATTGATAAATGCCGCAAGCTGGCAGGCGTCTGGCGGGACGGACATCCATGGCTTGGCATGGACGATGTGGAGTTGATCAAGAGCGCCCAGCTTTACCAGACTGACCATGAGACTGGGAAAAGCGGTGTCACCTTGGCAGGTATTCTTCTGCTGGGCAAGGACAGCGTGATTCTATCCGCTGTTCCCCATCACCGCACAGACCTTATTCTGCGCAAAGTCAACCTGGATCGTTATGATGACCGGGATCTCGTCAGGACCAACCTTATTGAAAGTTACGAGCGCATCATCGCATTTATCCAGAAGCATTTGCCCGACCCATTCTTTCTGGAAGGCATAGAGCGTATCAGTATCCGAGATACCATTTTCCGCGAAGTGGCGTCCAACATTTTAATTCACCGCGAGTACCGCAACGCCTTCCCTGCCAAGCTGATCATTGAGTACGGACAGGTGCGCACCGAAAACAGCAACAAACCCCACGGCTTTGGCGTACTGAATCCGGCCACATTCACACCTTTTCCAAAGAATCCCGTCATCGGCGCTTTTTTCCGGGAGATCCACCGGGCGGACGAACTGGGTTCCGGTATGCGCAAGATGATGAGATACGGCAAATCCTATGGCGACGCTGACCCCGAGATGATTGAGGGAGATGTGTTCAGAATTGTCGTGAAAGTACCGGAATTTGGGAGGATTGAAACGAAAGACGAGGCCACCAACCAAGTTACGGGTGAAGTCACCCCCGAAGTCANNAAATGACACGAGGAGAAATCCAGGAAAAACTGAGGCTTAGGGATGAAAAACACTTTCGAGAAAACTACCAGCAAATCGGCGTTAAGCTGAGCTTGATCGAAATGACCATCCCCGACAAACCCCGAAGCAGTAAGCAAAAGTGCCGGCTTACCGACACCGGGAAACGGTTACTGGAGTCTATGAGCGAAAGAATGAATACGGCGTGAAGAACCTTTACCGCTATCAGAAGATGTTTGCTATTGCAGAAGAAGAAGCGGTTAAACTGTTTTCCGCTATTCCATTCCTGCATGGTGGGCTGTTTGACTGCCTGGACAAGGAAGACGATTCGGGCAAAGTCATCTACGTTGATGGTTTTACCCGCAATGCACAGAAGCTACCCAAGGTCCCCAACTTTCTGTTCTTTTCCGATTACCGAACCCTCGATCTCAGCGATGCCTACGGCGACAAAAAGAGAAAGAAAGAGAAGGTGCGTGGCCTGATCAACCTGCTGACCAGCTATAAATTCACCGTTACCGAGAATACCCCGATCGAAGAGGAAATCGCCCTTGATCCCGAATTGCTCGGAAAGGTCTTCGAGAATCTCCTGGCCAGTTACAATCCCGAAACCGGGACCACTGCCCGCAAGCAGACCGGCTCCTTCTACACGCCTCGTGAAATCGTCAACTACATGGTGGATGAATCGCTGATCGCATACATGGAAGGTCAATTGAAGGCGAAGGTGCCGAAGCTTGCGGAGATGAAGGACCTCCAGGATCTGTTGAGGGAAGTCTTTGCATACACAGAGAAAGTCCATCCTTTCGATGAAGAGGAAGTTGAAGCCCTCATCGACGCGATCGACACATGCAGGATCCTCGATCCTGCCTGTGGCTCGGGCGCATTCCCGATGGGGGTTCTGCACAAGCTCGTGTTCATACTCGGCAAGCTCGACCCGAACAATGATCGTTGGAAAGAGAAACAGATAGCGAAGGCTGAACAGATTCCGGATGTGTCAGCGCGTGAGATTGCGGTCGGCGCTATTGAGAAAGACTTTGAGACTAATGATCTATATTACGGGCGCAAGCTTTACCTGATTGAGAACTGCATCTACGGTGTGGACATTCAGCCTATCGCCATTCAGATCTCGAAACTGCGCTTCTTCATCTCCCTCATTTGCGATCAGCGCACCAACAAGAACAAAGCCCAGAACTGTGGTGTCCGCCCGCTGCCGAACCTGGAGACCAAGTTCGTCGCGGCCAATACACTTATTTCCCTGGACCGAGGGAAGGGCCAATTGGTACTGACCGACCTGCGCCTGCCCAAGTTAGAGAGGAAGCTGGCGGCTGTATGTCACAAACACTTCGCGGCCCAGCGGAGGCGTGACAAGCTCGCCTTGCAGAGGCGCGATGCTGAGATTCGTAAAGAAATAGCCGGCGTACTCGCAGGTGGCAGCATGAGCGGTGAATCTTCTCACCAGCTCGCCGCATGGGACCCGTACGATCAGAACGCTTCCGCGCCGTTCTTTGATGTTGAGTGGATGTATGGGATCCAGGACGGCTTTCATGTTGTTATCGGAAATCCGCCCTATGTTCAGATCCAGACATTTTCCAAGGCTCAGAAAGCAAAGTGGATCGCACAGAACTATCAGACCTATGCCGCCACCGCCGACATTTACTGTCTTTTCTATGAACGTGGTGCCCAGCTTCTCAGAACCGGCGGACATCTTTGTTACATTACTTCAAACAAGTGGATGCGGGCCAACTATGGCGAATCATTGCGAAAGTACTTTTCAACCAAAGTGAATACTGTCTTCGTGTTCGACTTCGGAATGGCACAGAACTTCGGCGTCGCCACTACTTACACCTGTATCCTCGAACTAGAGCGTGCCAATTCAAAGAAGCAGACTGTTTGCTGCTATGCCGACGACAAGGCCGCCATGGCAGATCCTGAAAGCTACTTCCAAGAAAACGCGCATATGCCGGAGTTGAACGAAAGCTCGTGGGTCGTCGTCACCCCCGAACGCTATCGCATCAAGAAAGCCGTCGAGGTGCAGGGTATCCCCCTTGAAAAATGGGATTTGAATATTTATCGCGGAGTTTTGACCGGCTTCAATGAGGCATTCTATCTTACGCAGGAACAGCGCGATGAACTCATTGCCAAAGAGCCACAGGCCGAAGAGATTATTGTGCCGCTTTTGCGCGGGCGTTACGTTGGCCGCTACAAATCAAATTGGGATCAGGCGTGGATGTTGTTTATTCCATGGCATTTCCCAATTCAGGGGGACCCGTCAATCGTTGGATGCTCTTCTAAGGCTGAAGCCCAGTTTAAGGCAAAATACCCAATAGGTTACGGACATTTGAATGGGCATAAGTCTAAGCTCGCGAAACGAAACAAGGCAGAAACAGGCATTCGGTATGAGTGGTATGCTTTGCAACGTTGGGCTGCAAGTTATTGGCAAGAGTTCCGTAAGCCAAAGATCATCTATCCGAACATGACCAAATACATGCCGTTCTACTATGATGATCAGGGTCAATTCTTCGGCAACCAAAAATGTTTCATTATTACTAGCGATAATGAGTCGTTGCCGTATCTGAGAGTTGTGTTGAACTCTTCCCTGTTCCGCTGCTGTTTCCGCGATAGCTTCCCGGAGTTGTTAGGTAACACCTACGAGCTAAGTAAAGTGTTCTTCCATAAAATCCCGATCAAAAGGCCCGACGCAACGACAGTCTCCCTATTTGAAACATTGGTTGATTACATACAGTTTGCAAAAGTCTACGCCAAGAAAACCACATCGAACGGCACGCCCCCTGCCGTCATTGCTGCATTTCTGGAAGAGTTGATCGACGCTTGTGTGATGGAAATCTATTTCGCTGACCACATGGCAGAGAAGAAAATAGCTGTTATTGACAAAGTGTGCCAAGCGATCAAACCACTCCCAAGAACCGCCTCGGACAGTGCCAAGTGGCAGCAAATCCAATCCTTCCATGAGACAGTCAACGCTCCGAAACACCCGATCCGCAACCGTATTATGCGGATTCCGATTGATAGCCACGATCTGCTGCGTGTGATCAAGGAAGAAGGGAAAGTCTGAGGTGAAACGCATCTATTCCATTGACCTGAAGCGCTTCAAGGCATTTCGCGATACATCGTCTATCGAACTGGGGGGAAGGAACCTGTTTCTCTACGGATAGCATACATGATGAAAACAACTATAAAAACCTCCTCTTTGCCATCTAGAAAGTTCTATTTTCTGGACTATTTCTTTATTTTTCTTAGTAGCGTTGAAAAAAACATAATCCAGGACGAAGTGTTTAATGCATTCAAAATTCTCAAGCAAGAATACCGACTTGGTGAATCAAAATACAAAAAACTGGAAGAGGTTGAGAATCCTACTTTGCGTCAACAACAACGTTATCGCTATACGTTTAATAAGGTGATGGACGAGTGCAAGGAGTATGGCCTTCTTATCGAGGAGGAGGATCACACAATTCATCTGACAGAAGAAGGTAAAAGACTCTTGCTTCAGTATCGTACAGAAGGAATTCGCGCATTCAATCTCTCTGTCTTCAGACTGATGGAAGATGCACATAAGGCATTTCGAACACTCGTTGAATTTTTATACGAAGCGAATTCAAAAGGTTCGGGGGTGTTGGTATTTCCACATTATTCCCCATTGGAATTGCATTTTAATAGGAGAAATATCCAAACAACAAAAGACATGATTCTCTACACGGAGTCCCTTGTAAAAAAACTCCGGGGAGACATTGAGCGATATTTGAAATGCAATGTTGATTTGACCAAAAAAAACCAGGAGCTTTTGAAAAAGATTACTCACGATGGTCTTTTACCTAAAAGTTCATCAGGACGGTTTGACCCCAAAGAGTACAACAAGATAACAAAACGTATCCGTGACTTCTGGCTTACGTATTTTCTCCAGGAACTTTATAAATGCCCCTACTCTATGACCTCCTTCGATTTATGGGGATATCGGGCCAGACAGATCGGTGTGATTCAGGCAACGGAATCTTACCCATTTATCAACGGGAAGCTGGTTTATCCCACATCTGTGGTTCTTGATGCTGTTCATTCGGATGATTTCTCAGAAATATACCATTATTTGGACGGTAAACGTCTCTTTGTTCATAAGCCAACCCTTGGAGATGAGGAAGAAAGTCCATACAAAAACAAGTTCGTTGATACCCTTGTTAAAGGTTATTTTGATTTGAAACGTCAAGTACGATACAACTTTATCAACCTGGCATCATTACGGGAGATTGTTTGCTTCAGGTTGAAAATATCCATGCATACTTTTGAAGAAACACTGAATGAAATATATCGCCTGAACCTTTCCGGACAGCTCAAGATTCGCATCTCGCTTGAGGTAGACAAACTACCGGAAGAAACCAGTGCGATGTATATGAAACATGAACCCGTCATGGTGGATGGCAGTTATCGGAATATTATTGCCATTGACGTTGCCAAAGGAGGGCCAAAATAATGAGCAAGTTACGTCGAAAGCCCAAGCAACAACAAAATGTTGACTTGGAAGCCAAATATCAACGGTTTGCTTTAACAGAGAACCCATTCCCAACGAGTCCGGTAAATAAGGACTCAACAGACCGTCGCATAAATGGCAAGATCTATGAGGCTGACATCAGAAGTAAGGAATACGAGAAAATAGAAACAGCGTTTCTGAAAGCACCTCAGACAGACCCATCACATCTTCGTCTTGGGTATATCATGGATACGTCATATATAGGACGAGGAAATGGTAAATCGGCGTTTCTTGTAAACATTATTGACCGGATTAACCAAGAATACTGTCTGGATATTTCTGACGAAGCCAACAAGTGTTTTGCGGTGTATGTGGCGCCTGAACCCGGCGGACGAACAAAAAGGTTTGATAGTTTCGTTGACCTGCTTTTTGAGGCAATTTATTCTTCCGGCATCATTGCCTCATCCCTTGCAAGTATGAGACTTGATGCGATTGCCGAGGCTTATCCGGATGTGAATATAAATGAAGATGACGAGCAGAAATTGATTAAATCTCTTAACTCAGAGGAATGGCTCAGAGAACGGGGTATTGAATCCCGAAAACTGATGGAAGTCATCTGGAAGAATGAATTCTTGCAGAAAATTCCTGACGTATTTCCACTGATTTCATCTCGACATGGATTGTTTGATTCATTCATTTCAGTAGAGTCTTTCCTGACTGCCTATCAAAATTCAAAGAAGGGGCGGGAAAAACTTGATTTTGTTTTTTCTTATCTTGTTCAAATGTTTATGGCATCAGGTTTCAATGGTGCATACATCTTCGTCGATGATTTCGAAAGAGTGCCGGACTTTCAAAGTGGACGTCAGAGGCGTGATTTTGCTGCTGAGCTTAGATCGGTTTTATTAGATGGTCCATACGAAAACGCTCGGTATGGATTCTTTAACTTGTTTCTTGTCTTGCATGCTGGTGTTCCAGCGCTTATTTCGGAAGCTTGGTCAAGCTCAGGGTTGGACCAGCGTTATCCACTATCTCCCAAAGTTGCATCTCCTCACCTTATTCCTTTTGAAAAACTTAGTCGTGAACATGTTAGTCTACTGATCAAGAAGTATCTTGATGAGTATAGGAGTGACTCGTTTTTAGGTAATGATCTGACTCCGTTTACGCTTAGAGCAATAGATATTATTGCTGAAGCAAATGAGTACAATGCGGCAAAAATTCTCAGAACTTGTTCTGCGCTGGTTGAAGAGTCTTTAACTGATGATAGAAATAATATTGACGAAGATTTTGTTCGTACTGAGATTGAAAAACGTGAAGGGGTGGTGTCGAGAGAAGAACCATCCTTGGATGATTCAAGTGCAACGGACCTCATGCAAAAAGCAACTGATGGACGATAAATATGAATTATTGTTTGAATAGCACGGAGTTAGAATATCTTTTGCTGTTACATTTGGAAGACAAGGCTATTGAGAATGTAACTCTTAAATCACTTCTTGATAATGCCGTTCAATGGCAAGATAAACTTCTGTGCCTGACCTTTTCCTTTGCGAGAATTCTTGAAAGACGGCGTAGTTCAGCGTCATTGACTCAGACGATGATACCGGAACTGTTTTCCATGCCGGAGAAAATGTTTATAGATATACAAGAATGCGGTGAAGATTTTGTGGATTATATGCTGCGACACGAACATTCCGGTGAGATTGATTTGGAAATATCGCTTCTGACAGTTGCAAGGAAATTATCGGAACATTGTTATGGAAAAGAAACGTTACGTGATTGATACAAACGGACTCATCTCTTTTTTTGCTGGAGTGTTTGAAGATACACTTGGGTTTGATGATTCAACATTGATATCTAAAAAAGCAAGAAACGCTATTCAAGAGGCAGTTTATTCCTCAGAAGGTGCTGTGTTGTTGAGTGTTCCATCGATCGTTTTTATCGAGATATATGAAAAGTGGCTACGATCAGGTGAGTTTTCTAGTAAGTTTTTCTATGAAGTTTTCACTCCACTAAAGCAGTCTCCGAATGTTGAAATTCGTGCGATAGATCAAGAGGTCCTAGAGAATTTGCTTGCTGTTGACGGATGTCTTGCAGAACATGACCTGCACGATAAAATCGTTGTGGCTTCAGCTATAACATTAGAGTGTTCAATAATTACTGTTGACCACAAAATTATAGAATTTGTGGGGAATGGGGACGGAAAAATACCTGACGTGCTTAATTAATATTTGTGAGGAACATTGCGAATCTGCCGTTGACTCTTGAAGGGCAACCCAGCCCAGACGACGCTGTTCGATTTCATGGAAGGAGGGGCCGGGGATGAATGAATTTGTGCCCAGAGAAGCCAGCGGAGAGTTCCTTCTGTATCAGGCCGAGGACAGCCGCAGCCGAATTGAAACCAGGACGCAGGATAAAATCGCATGGCTCACTCAGGAACAGATGGCACAGCTTTTCGGCAAAGCCAAATCCACCATCAATAAACACATCAAGAACATCTTTAAAGAAGGGGAGCTTGTTGAAGACTATGGCGTCTAAATTAGCCAAATTTTTCTGCCCCAAAATTGGCCCTCAAGATATGCTCACAAAGC
>MAXP01000237.1 GCA_001751085.1 Desulfobacterales bacterium C00003060
CACGATTTTTTTCTTGGGCTGAGGCTTCGTCCTTTCGACAGCCTGCATTTCCAGAGCGGTCGTTTCTCCCTCGAACCAGACCCTGTAGGCCTTTATCCCGAAACAGACTGCAAACAGCGCTAAGACAATATTGATCAGCCATATTCTTGAAAAATTCATACCTTTTTCATCAAACCGGCAACGGTGACATCACAGCGAATTTTTTTTGAGCCCCCCCTTCTAACAACATTTATTCTGACCTTTTTCACTGTCAGATATTTTTGAGAAGTCTCAATTCTATAAAGGAATTTCTTCAACTGTCCAATGGTAGAACTAGTGGTAAATTGAACCGGGACACTCAAGTAGCTCTTTCCATCCAGATCTCCAGCTTTTAAGACCCGCACTGTCTTTATCTCTACGTCACTCTTGCTTGCGATTTCATTCAAAATGTTCTGGATATCTACCGCTGCAAGGGAAGGGGTCTTTCCGGTCAGAAGTCCGGATTCCATTCGCTTTATGGTCTGGTTTAAAGAGATAACCCTTTCCTCTAAGTTATCCCCTTCCTCAATCATTTGCCGGTACTTACCGAGCTGTTTCTCCTTTAATGCGATTTCCTCCCCTCCGGCCTGAATGCCTTGGAAACTGGGCAATAACCTATATAAAAGGCCAAAGAGAAATAAGACCGCTACACCAATGAGAATATATTTTCTTTTCTTGTCAATCTTGAACTTCAACACGGTCTTTCCCTATTTGACCTGAAACCCTATTCGAAACCTCTCTTTGCCATCCCTGTCTTTTGTGATCGGAGACAGGAAAGCCACATCCTTGAATAGAGGAGAGGCCTCAAGAAGAGAAATCAATTCCGAGGCAGAGTCTGCATGTCCTTCTACTTGCATCCCTTTATCTGAAAAGTTGAGTTTACGAACCCAGGCGCTTTTGGGGATTCTCTCGCTAAGATCCTTTAAGATGTCCATCATATGTGCACGGCCTCCGCGGAGTGTGTTCAGGTAATCGATCCGGCTTTCCAATTTCTTACACTTTTTTTGAACCCGGTCAATTTTGGCAATCTCAACACTCAAGCGGTTGATCTCAGCATTTAATCGGTTCAAGGTTAGTTTTTGGTGCAGAACACTGCCTCCTCCCCAGGCAACAACCGACAAAATGAGCAGACCAGCCAACGCAAACATCGCATAATAACCGACTTTACTGGCCTTTTTTCGAAGCTCGACAGGCAGGAGATTAATGTCCATCGGCACTTTTTGGATTGCCTTTAGGGCAAGACCGTAGGCTGGTATCAGGTCATATGAAGGTATCCTCGTTCCGGAGAGATCTACAGGACGAACATCAAGGTCAGCCTCCTCTCTGAGAATGTTGAGCAGCTTATTATCTGCGTCAGGGCCGCAAAATGTCGTTTCCAGAGGCCCATGATCCTCTCCCAGGGTTTCTCTAAGTGATTTCAGCTCTTGCAGCAGAAGGCTGTGCAGATTACCCTCATTATCTCCCGTACTCACAGATCTTGAATAATTCAAGAACCTTTCTTTGACAAGGTTCAGTTCAAGATTGTCGTCCCTTACATAAACAAGGGCGTACACATCTCCGTCAGGTCTATTTGGCTTGCAGGAGAAGTAGTTGGCCATGGCCGTGGAACTGTTCTCAACACCGCAAATTCTGCGACCTAACTGATTTCTAAGGTCCAAATAAGGATCGATGGCATTTTTTTTTGCCACAATCAGGAGGACCCTCAACAGGCCATTCTCTTTATCTTCACCAAGGAGTTGGTAATCGAAGTAGATATCATCCACCGAAAGGGGAACATATTTTCCCATTTCATATCCAAGGGTTTCCCGGAGGTTTTCCTTGGCGGCCAAAGGAAGTTCAATATATCTCACAACCGTCAAATCCCGAGGTATTCCAAGAAAGATGTCCGTCGACGAGATCCGGTTTTCCCGCAGGAAATCCTCAACCAGCCCCCTCACAGTACCCAGTTTTTCTTCTACAGGCTTCTCCTTTTCAAATAGATGAATGGCGTAGGCCGCGAGCCCAACCCCCTTAAATGACGCCTTCAGGTAGGCCATGGAGACACGACTGTTCTCTATGTCAATGCCGAGACTTGTCTGAAACAGCAAAATTAACCTCCAACTGGACAGTATACCTTTTCATGAGGAGCATTTTACTCGAAGAAACGTAATTTCTCAAAAAAAATCTACCGGTGGTCGCTCCTGCACACTGGATATCTAAGGGCATCAAGCCATTTAATGACCCGGTAGCCTTTTCTGAGCGTTGTATCTATCTTGATCAGGGCCTCCACCCCTTGTTTGGTTTGGCTCCCCTCCAAAGTCCCCACTGATTTGATGGTATAGTAGGCGCATGTCTCCATCGTGATGTGTTTCGCAATGGCCTGAAACACATCAGGCCCGACAATGTCGCTCAGGGCGGCCATGGATTTGAAATCCTGCTCTTTTCTATATTCAATAATCTCCTGAACCAGGTCATCGGTCATCATGGGAAGAGAGCGCAACACTTGCGGCGGAGCAGTATTGACATTTACTTTGTCATAATCAAATCCCTTTTTTCCGCGGCCTCTTCGTCCCCGTGATTTTGTCTCATCCTGATATACGGTCACCATATGTTCAAGTCCACCGTAAAATATCTCAGGAGTCACACCCCTGACCAGAAGCAGCTCTTCAATCGAGTCAAAATCACCATCCTTGCACTCATATGGTTCGGGGAGAGAATCATAATAATCATCCTCAGCACCGCTTATGCGGTGATTCCGATCCTTGTCTCGCCAATCCAGGATAGAGTCCACAATCACATCTTTGTCACTATCATCAAGATCAAAACCATTTAACATCATCCTCAACAGACGTCGATTAGCTCTGTTTATGTTCACCTTTCCGCTCTCATTCCCAATCTTCACCTCAAATTGACCCTCTCCAAAAGCGATGGCCGGGATATCCGCATTGATTCTCCAACTGATCTCTTCTTCATCCGCCTCTTCATCGTCATCTTCGCTATCAGGGGATTTCACCTTCTGGGGCAGGATCTCATTCTTTATCAATTCCGAGACAGCCCTGTTGAGCCCGGCCACAGCAATATAATATGACTGAGTGTCTTCCTTAAAATTACGGGTAATATTCACCTCTGTCCTCATGGCATGACAAAACTCACCCACGATAACCATGAGGAGCATCAGAACCCACAGCACCAGCAATAGTGCGATACCGCTTTCGCTTTTCAAGAAATGTTTCATTTTTTGGCATCCTTCACGACAAGTCAAAAGTAGGTTACACTTTGTTGGTCTTGAATTCTGGCAGTGAAATTTGAAACTTGAAATTGGGAAAAACACAAAGATGTAGATGCGTTACCTAATTTCA
The DNA here is from genome assembly GCA_001751085.1 of Desulfobacterales bacterium C00003060. Taxonomy (GTDB): domain Bacteria; phylum Desulfobacterota; class Desulfobacteria; order Desulfobacterales. The sequence continues at coordinate 3,357 of MAXP01000237.1, forward strand.
AATTTCCAGTTTCGACATCGCCATTCAATTCGATAATACGCGCTTTTTCGAAAAAAGTGTAAACTGGTCAATGAAGGATGTTCATTTTTTTACCGAGGATTGACCTCCGGCTCAATACGTGCAATCACATGAATGGGCGAAGTGTTCTCATTTCCTTCAAGGATTACCTTGACCGCACGCGGAAACCCCTCGTCCACGTCCGGGTCCCAGGTCTGTTGCCATTCCGCGGATTGCTCTTCGGTCCGGCCCTTCAGATACTGAAATCCTATGCCCCGTGCTGCAGTGATCAACTCAAAGAAATCATCTTCATCTAATTTATCAAGATCCCCATTTCTGTTTAGCAGAGCCACATTTTTCTCGTAGAATGAGAGACAATCACCTTCGCTCCCGTCATCCGCTTTGACCACATATTTGACATAAACCAAGCCAGACTGATTGCCGGGCGCCATGGGGATACAGGATACGAATTCCATTGATTTGTTATCACCTTTTACCAGAAACAGCCCATCGTCTTCATCCTTCGCTTCACGCACACAGATTGATGCCAGTTGACGCTTGATAAGACCCAGGACAATGCGTTGCCTCTGGCGACTTCCCACATCCTTTTCGCCTTTTTCCCATGCCCTGACCCCGATCCTGAGAGAGCCGAATACGATAACCAGGATCAACCCCACAATTGTCATTGAGATCAGGAGTTCCAACAGGGTGAACCCAAGGCAAGATGCGGAAGATTGAAGATAATGCTTTTGTGGTGAATACAAGGTCTATGGGCCTTCACTATAGGTCGTGAACTATTCAAAGCCAGAGTTTTTAAGCTTTTCGGCTATTTTGATTGTGCTGATTTCAAAATGTTTTGTGCTTCTTCCTGCATCCCATTCAATATCCAGGTTTATGCTGATTGTATCAAAAGGCAGTCTTGCCTCCACCTCTTCTTCCGGCTCAAGGCGAAGGATCTCTGCCCTCCACCTGAACCCGTCTTCAAATTCACCCTCAGTGACTCCGTCCGTGAGTTCCTCAGCGAGCAGTATTTCTTCCATTTTTTCTCTCGAATGAAATATGCCACGGGTATATTCGTCTGATAATCTGCTTGATTTCAGGCCGCCAGAAAAAAGCTGAAAAATCACCGTCAAAGAAATCGACAGTATAGCTATAGCGACAAGGGTTTCAATGAGCGTGAATCCGCCGTGGCTCCCGAGGCCCAACCGATCTTCTACTCTTACCCTCTCCATGGTTCCATGATCCTGCCATGTTCCCAATAATCGTCACCCAACTGAAATTCGAAACCTGCTAAGAGATATTAAGGGGATTCCTCAAGTTTGTCCTTAGCGCTATGCCTGGGCCCCTATTTCTCCTAACTGCACGGCCCCGGTTATGAAATCAACACTTATCTTGTACCGCTTCCCTCGATCATTGGCCAAAATCACCTCTCCCCCGCTATTGCCTCCGCTGGGGAAAAAAACTATCTGAAAGATGCCAAAATCAACTCTACCCTCACTTGATGCTGCCCTATCCAATTTAATCCCATCAGGCAGATCGTACACCTTTGATCCGACCGGACGTTCTTTGTCGTCGCCCGAATCCTTCTCCCCGGTTTCGTCAGATGCTTCCCGGCTGCTTATGATGGATAGTCGATCTTTGTCAAAATCAAACAACGCGAAATAGGATATCCTTTCCGATGTGGCCTGACTCCTGGCATATCTAAGGGCAGCCGAGATCTTCTTGGAGGTGGTCCTTAATCTCATATTGCTCATGGAGCCCGCGAACTTCGGCCCCACAAGAGCAAACATGACGCTGATAATTACCAGTACTACGAGGAGCTCAAAAAGCGTGAAGCCCTTATTTTCCGATATCCTTCCAACTAACAATATCCGTATCCTCCCCTTCCCCCTCCGACTTCCCATCAGCTCCCAGGGAAATGATGTCATAGTCTCCATTTTCTCCAGGTGATTGGTACACATAGAGATTTCCCCAGGGGTCCGAAGGCACATCCTTTGGAAGATAAGGACCGTCCCATTTTTCCACACCGTCCGGCTGGACCCTGAGCGCCTCCAATCCTTGCTCGCTTGTCGGATACTTGCCCACGTCAAGCCTGTAAGTATCCAGGGCCGTTTCAAAAAGCGATATCTGTGCCTTGGCAGCGTTTTGCCTGGACTTTCCCACCTTCCCAAACATGCGGGGACCTACGAGTGCAGCCAGGAGGCCTATAATCACCATGACGATCAACAGTTCAATCAAGGTAAACCCCTCTTCTTTCCTTAGACTTTTCACAAATAGAACACTCCTTTCAAAAAGGCATTTCATTCATGCTGAATATCGCCATCAGCATGGATATAACGATGAAGCCGACCACAAGCCCCATAGCAAGGATCATGACCGGTTCAAGAAAACTCATAAATCGTTTGACCGTGTTTTTAACCACCTTTTCATAATTATCCGCCACTCTTAAAAGCATTTTGTCAAGTCTTCCTGTCTCCTCACCCACTGTGATCATCTGGATCGCAAGGACAGGAAATACCCCCGTCTCAAATAGAGGTTTGGAGAGTCTTTCACCTTCCTTTACCCTTTGGTAGGTCTTTTCCATAGCCTGTGCAATTATCTGGTTACCTATAATATCCTTGACCAGGTTAAGGGCCTGCAAAATGGGGACCCCGCTCTTTGTCAAGGTTCCCAGCGTCCTTGCAAATCTGGCCACTTCTATCTTCTTGACCAGTTCTCCGGCAACAGGAAGACCCATTTTATACTGATCAAGCCTTAGACGGCCAGCAGGCGTCCTCATATACCTCCTTAGGAAGTAGCAAATAGCGCCCAATCCACAGAGGATGACCCACCAGTATGTTCTCAATATCTCACTGAGCCCGAGCAAAAACCGCGTGCTCAGGGGTATGGACTCACCCATATCAGAAAAAATAATGGAAAACTTGGGGAGCACAAATGTCAACAGGATTATGATTGAAATCCCGCTGACAAAGCCGAGAAAGATAGGATAAACCAAGGCAGATTTTATGTAGTCTTTGAGGTCCTGGGAGGTTTCCAAAAAGATGCCTAACCTCACGAGAACTGCCTCCAGAACTCCCCCCGCTTCTCCTGCCCTCACCATGTTCACATAAAGAGTAGAAAAAACCCTTGGGTGCTTTGCCAGCGCGTCTGACAGATAACTTCCTCCCTGAACAGTCTTCAGGATATCCTTGATGACCTCTTTGACACTTTCCTTTTCCGCAACATCGATCAATATAGACAAGGCCCTGTCAACCGGGAGGCCAGCCTCTAATAAGGAGGAAATATCCTGGGTAAAGATCACAACATCTTTTGTGGAAATCCCTGTAAAAATGGAAAGGATATTCCCTGACAGGTACCGATCAAGTCCCCTGTGGTCTCTTCCAGTCGGGGAAATCCTTATCGGAATATATCCCATTTCGTGAATCCTGGCCACCACTCCACTCTCTTCTGCAGCCTCCAGGGTCCCTTTAACGATTTTGCCTCCGCGGTCTGTCGCTTTGTATGAATATGTGGGCATTTTTATCTCTCGAGTGTTACCCTTAACACCTCCGGAATGGTAGTCATTCCTTGTTTGACCTTCCGCCAGCCATCCTGTCGCAACGTGATCATCCCTTTCTTGAGCGCGACATGTTTAATCCTTTCGGCGTTTGCGCTCTCAGTGATCTCTTTCCTGATATCATCATCCACGGCAAGATATTCAAAGATGGCAGTTCTTCCTTTAAACCCCGTATATCGGCATTCTTCACATCCTTTGCCTGCGTAAAACTCGAGTTTGGCCGTTTCATCGGGACTTAAGCCCATGGATCTTAGGAGCTTTTTCTCAGGATTGACAGATGCCTTGCAATTAGGACAGATGACCCTGACCAGCCTCTGAGCCAAGATTCCTAACAGTGTGGAACTGAGGAGAAAGTTTTCCACGTCCATATCAAGAAGCCGGGTAATAGCGCCTGCTGCGTCATTGGTATGCAGGGTGCTGAAAAGCAAGTGCCCGGTGAGAGCAGATTGAATAGCGATCTCGGCAGTCTCTTTATCCCTTATTTCACCGACCAGTATGATGTCGGGGTCTTGGCGCACAATGGAGCGAAGACCACTGGCAAAGGACAAGCCAATCTTCGGGTTAACCTGGATCTGATTGACACCTTTCAATTGATATTCCACCGGCTCCTCAAGGGTAATAATCTTATTCTCTGGAGAGTTCACCTTTGCAAGGGTGGTATAAAGCGTGGATGTCTTACCGCTTCCAGTAGGTCCTGTGACCAGTATCATGCCGTGAGGCTGTGACACCAGCTCAATATATTGTGAAAGAATGTCTTTCGGGAACCCCAATTTCTCCAGATCAAGAATAAGAGTTTCCCTGTCCAATATCCTCATCACAAGGCTTTCTCCAAAAAGAGTGGGAATGGTCGAAACACGGAAATCGATCTCTCTATCCGAAATCTTGAGTTTAACTCTCCCATCTTGAGGCAGGCGTCTTTCTGCGATATCCAGTTTTGCCATGATCTTGACCCTTGAGATTATGGCAGACTCAAAACGTTTCGGCGGAGATTCAACAGCATTCAGAACACCATCTATGCGGTATCTCACTTTGAACTCATCTTCAAAGGGTTCAAAATGGATGTCGCTTGCCATCAGCTCTACCGCATTTGAGATAAGCCGGTTTACCAGCCTGATGATCGGGGCTTCTGAGGCAAGGCCTCTCAGGAGATCAACATCCTCTTCTCCTGTGACCATTTCAGATATATCCTTGCCCGCCTCTTCAATAATTGTATCTATAGACTGGGCGCCGGCTCCGTACAGTCGTTCAATAGCCTCAAGGATGTCATCCTGTATTCCCCGGCACACCCCTATCTTCAGGTCGCAGGCGAGCTTGAGGGCGTCAATGGTATAGAAGTCCTGAGGATCGGCCATGGCAATCTTCAGCGTATCCTCATCCATGTGCAAGGGGATAAACCGGGATTGCTTCATGAACTCAATAGATAGGTTGCTAATGACAACCGGTTCTTTGGGATAGTCATGGAATGATATGCTCATCACTTGCCATCTCGAGCTTGCCCGCTTTTGGGATGAGGGCTTTGCTCTCTCTCGTCAGGGTGTAATAAGGGGATTTCTTTGTAAACCTGAGAACTGATACGCATCAGTAATGCGTGAGTCTGTTTTGTTGTTGGGCGGTTCGCGAACTAAGTTAGAACCGGATTTCAAGAAAGATGTGAGGCAAGAAAGAAATGCCAAAATATAAAGAGGAGATCTCAATATTGAAAATTCCCCGCAGCCTCTGGCAAGCTGCGGGGAAGGGGCTCATTTTTGTGGTTCAACAAAACTGTGAATGACCCATATATGCCTCGAAAGGCCACAAATGACCTTCCGAGGTATAGTTTCCTATTAAGACCCTGCCCCGATGGGTTCCCCCGACCCCTATGAGAGTTCCCGGGTTCCAGGTTTGACCGAGCGTGACACACCGACGCTACCGCCGGTTATACGCTCGGCAGGATCTAATTGGTTATGCCATAGCAAGATTTTTGTTCTTACTTTGGGCCTAATTCACCCATATCACCTTTCGGCCCTTTATCTCCCTTAGGCCCTTTCGGCCCTTTATCTCCCTTAGGCCCCTTGTCACCTTTATCGCCTTTGCCACCCCTAGGCCCAGCATCACCTTTGCCACCATGAGACCCGGCATCACCTTTGCCACCATGAGGCCCGGCATCACCTTTGCCA
>MAXP01000238.1 GCA_001751085.1 Desulfobacterales bacterium C00003060
TTAAACTCCCTGGCAAGTTTATTGGGCCATGGCGAGTGCGCATCCGAGTTTGTGAGGAAGGTCAGCCGGTGCAACTCAGAGATCCTGTCAGCATACGATGTATCCGCACTCAATCCGATCTCAAGGAATGAGATATACGCTGAAAGATCAGAATAGCAGGCAGAAAGCGAATCGTGGTACGCATACATCGCAGTCCACGGCGTGAATGCATGACACGGTCCTATCAATGCGCCCGCGTCCCGCGCATATTCAGCGATCTCTGCGCCGCTTAAACGGACCTTGGGACGCCCGTTGGTATCGATGTCACGGGAATGATCTGCGAATTGCTCACGCAACTCCTCTGCCTTAGATACAGACGGGATGATGAGCAGGTGATGAACCCTCTGCAAATCCTCTATCTCTACTGTGAGCACAAAATCGGTATCATCAAGCGAAAATATTCCGTCGTGTTCAGGCAATTTTTTGATCGACTCCATCCATCCCGGATGCAGGCAATCTCCGGTCCCTACAAGACCCACCCCTTTCTTTGCTGCTTCCCGTGCGATCGTTGGCAGGTCCATCTTGTTAGATGTAGCCATCGAGTATTTCGAATGGATGTGCAGGTCTGCGTTGACGTCCATAATCACATCAAGGCAGCAACATATATAACCTTCTTGGACGAATGGGGGTTATAAGGAGCAACAAAGGAGCAACAAAATATGGCAGATTTCAGAGTCGTTGTCTCGGATATAAATACCGGAAAAGCATACCAGATAGAGGTATCGGGCGCGTCGGCGAATGCATTTATGGGAAAAACCGTCGGCAGTGAGGTTGACGGAAGTGCAGTCGGGCTCTCTGGGTACACACTGAAGATTACGGGCGGATCGGACAAAGGTGGATTTCCGATGCGAGGCACGCTTCCGGGACTTAAACGGAAGAAACTCCTCGTAACCGGAGGGAGTGGGTTTCACCCAGTGGAAGATGGTCTCAGAAAGAGGCGGTCAATTCGAGGAAAAGAGATAGCAGGAGACATCGCCCAGATCAACACAATGGTTGCAAACTATGGTGCCACCCCGATAGATTCGCTGCTCGGTGGAGAGTCGGAAGAAGCATCGTAGTTATATAGTTATATAGTTATGGCAGGCTTCCTAAACCTGTTTGGCGATGATCCCAACGAGCGCTTCAGACGCGGGATTGCTGCGCACGAACGCGGAAAACTTGAGGTAGCAGAGCAGGAATACGAACGTGCCATCTTCTTAAACCCGTTTGTCGCACAGTTCCATTCGAATCTAGGAGATCTGTTGCACCAGCTGGGCAGGCTTGATGAGGCAAAGGATGCTATTGAGGAGGCACTGCGGATCGATCCGAAGAATGCTGCCATTAACAACAACTATGCTGTGATCATGGAGGAGCTTGGGAGTCTGAATACGGCAGAGAAGTACTACAAACGTGCGATCTTTCTCGATCCCAAATACACTCATGCCAGAGTCAATCTCGCAGATGTTCTTGGCAGACTGAGGGAGTATTCGAAAGCAGAAGCCGAGTACCGCTACGTTCTCGCGGAGCATCCGGAACACACTCATACGCGGCAGAACCTTGCGATAACGCTCAAGAACCTTGGCAACTACGACGAAGCGGCTATCGAGCTTACGGCGCTGATACAGCAGTTGCCTGACGATCCCTACCTGCGCATGCTTCTTGGCATGGTGTACCAGCTACAAGGGAAACTTGACCTTGCAAGGGGGGAATACCAGGCAAGCATCCGCCTCGATCCGAACAATCCGGCAGCACACAACAATTTTGGGAGCTTGCTGGAAGACCTTGGTGAGGCACAGGAATCGGAACGCGAATACCGGACAGCGCTAAGCCTCGATCCGGACTATACACTTGGGCGAGAGAACCTTGCACGACTATTCTTTGAGATGGGGGACACTAACCAGTCCGAACTCGAATGGAAACAGCTTCTCCAGATCCAGCCGGATAACGTGAAAGCACACCGGCATCTTGGAAAAATTCTGTTTGCAAAGGGGAGGTTCGCAGAAGCCAGTGAACTCGTAGAGAAAGCCATGGAGCAAGGCATCAGGGATGATGAACTGCTTGAGATGGCGCAAAACTTAAAGAAACTTGCTGACGCCGAAAGTCAGGAAGATCCAGTCGATTGAATATGCAGTGGTGGCGCAGGGGTGCCTACCGCGGATATTTTCATTTCTTACTACTTTTGTCGGTGATGGTCTAATTAACAGCAGATGTTAAAAACTCCACCCTACCCCCCACGAAAAGACTTAACATGCAATACAGCGTCTGCAATAACCGCAATGCGTCTTTACGAAAACCCCCTCCTGAAATTGAACGTCTCTGTGTATGACAACAAGGTGCAGCTCGATGCGGAGGGTGCGCTTTCCCTGCCTGCAAAACCGATTCTAAAGAAGATAAACCGTGTATTTGCAGACGAAAAACCGATCCGGAGTAATGATGAGGAACTCCTCTTCTCGACATGGGTTCCCCCGATACCAAGCATGCCTTTTGACCGGATGATATCAGCAGAGGTTGGTGCACTGCTTAAGAAACGGGTACCGGACCAGACATCCATCGGGATCACGATGCGATGTCCGAACAACTGCATCCACTGCGGTGCATCCGACATCGCAGGGGGCGGGGAACTGGAGCGCGATGAGATCGAGAGTGTGATTGATCAGGCACTCGATCTCGGTACATACTTAATCTCCTTTGACGGCGGGGAGCCGATGATGAGGAAGGATCTCCCGCAGATGGTTGCGCATGTTGACAAGGAGCGGGCGATTGCGACATCGTTTACGTCCGGATACGGGCTTTCCGAAGAGATGGCGCACGCACTGAAGAGTGCTGGCATGTATGCGGTCAGGGTCAGCCTCGATGGTGCGGACGCTACGGAACACGACCGGATGAGAGGGCGCGTTGGTGCGTTTGATGATGCCATAGCCGGCATTAAAAACGCGCTTTCTGCGGAAATGCTTGTCGATATGTTCGTGGTGGTGTCACCT
>MAXP01000239.1 GCA_001751085.1 Desulfobacterales bacterium C00003060
CGGCTATTGATGTTCATGGCCGGCGAAAAAGTGTCATTTGTGGCCTTTCGAGGTATAATAACCACTTAGGGCTCTTCAACCGGGAACCGGGAACGGTGAACCGCTCAACCCAGGTATAATATGATGGCAGAAAAATCTTTACTCTCAGGAATTCCCGCAGAGAACATAGAAAGGCTCGTCAGGGTCGAGCATACTGATCCGCACAGCATTCTCGGGGGCCATGCCTACACGGTCAGAAACAAAAAGGGAAGCGTAGTACGTGCTTTTCACCCCGAGGCAGTCAAGGCAGAAGTCCTTATTCAGGGGAAAGAGCCTTCTCTCATGACAAAGTGCCATCCTGGTGGTCTTTTTGCCGCTTTTATCCCTCACCAACAGCTCCCCGTCCGTTACAGAATTCGTTTCATTTTTGCTGATGGAAACCACTGGGAAAGCAATGATCCTTACCAGTTCTTGCCGACCCTGGGGGATATGGACCTGTACCTGGCAGGAGAAGGGACCCATCATCGCCTTTATGAAAGGCTCGGAGCTCACTTGCATAAGATAGATGGTGTACGGGGCATCTCCTTTGCCGTTTGGGCACCAAACGCAATAAGGGTGAGCGTCGTTGGGAATTTCAACCGATGGGACGGCAGGCTCTTTCCCATGAGAGAAATGGGCGCTTCCGGAATCTGGGAGATCTTTGTCCCCGGGCTCGAACCCGGCACCGTTTACAAGTATGAGATCAAAACCGCTAAAAAGGAGCTGAGACTAAAAACCGACCCATACGCCTTTGCCATGGAACTGAGACCAAAGACCGCCTCTGTTGTATGGGACATAGATGCCTACCGATGGAATGATGATGAATGGATAGCCGGCCGCGGCAAGCGAAACTTGCGCCAGGAGCCAATGGCCATCTACGAGGTACACCTCGGGTCCTGGATGCGTGTGACCCAAGAGGAAAACAGGTGGCTTACGTATCGGAAACTTGCCCCTAAGCTCATTGAACACGTCAAGAAGTTCGGGTTTACCCATGTGGAGCTTTTGCCTGTTGCCGAGCATCCTTATGACGCATCCTGGGGTTATCAGGTGACAGGCTATTACGCCCCCACCAGCCGCTTTGGGAACCCTGATGATTTCAAGTATTTCGTCGATACATGCCACCAGCATGGCATCGGAGTCATTCTGGACTGGGTGCCCGGCCACTTCCCAAAAGACGATTATAGCCTGAGGCTCTTCGATGGCACCGCCCTTTACGAACACTCTGATCCCCGTCAGGGCGAACATACGGAGTGGGGCACACTCGTCTTTAACTTTGGCAGAAGTGAGGTTCGCAATTTTCTCATGGCAAATGCCCTGTTTTGGCTGGACAGGTATCATATTGATGGCATCAGGGTCGATGCGGTTGCCTCCATGCTGTATCTCGATTACGGCAGGCAAGATGGGGAGTGGATTCCAAATAAGTACGGAGGAAACGAAAACCTGGAGGCCATTGAATTCTTCCGAAGGCTAAATGAGGCGGTCTACGGGCTGTTTCCAGGGTGTTTTACGATCGCCGAAGAATCAACGGCCTGGACAGGGGTTACCTTGCCGGCCTACCTTGGCGGTCTCGGTTTTGGCTTCAAATGGGATATGGGATGGATGCACGACACCCTGCTTTACTTCAGCAAGGAACCTGTCCATCGAAAATACCATCACAATAATCTGACCTTTTCCATGATGTATGCATACAGTGAAAACTTTGTCCTGCCCTTTTCCCATGACGAGGTGGTTTACGGCAAGGGCTCTCTTCTCAGAAAAATGCCGGGAGACGAATGGCAAAAACGCGCCAATCTGAGACTGTTGCTGGGGTACATGTATACACATCCGGGGAAAAAGCTTCTTTTCATGGGAACAGAACTGGCATCATGGGATGAGTGGTACCATGAAAACGGCCTTGACTGGCACGTGCAAACCGACCCGATGTGCCAGGCCTTCCAGCGATTCCTGACGGACATCGGGAGACTGTATCTGGAGCATCCGGCCCTATGGGAGCTGGACACATCCCCTGAAGGCTTCTCGTGGATTGACTGCAATGACTCGCAGAGCAGTGTAGTCTCTTACATACGTTACGGAAGGAAAAAGCACCTGGTCTGTGTCTTGAACTTAACCCCTATCCCCAGACGAGACTATCGAATAGGCGTACCGAAACAGGGAGGTTACTCTGAACGTATCAACAGCGACTCGGTTTACTACGGAGGAAGCGACCTCGGCAATGAAGGCCAAGTTGAGACAGAGGAAATCCCGTCTCATGGTTTCCCGCAATCAGTCTCGCTGACCTTGCCTCCCCTGGCTTGCTTGATTTTGGAACCAACGCATATCGTGAACCGTAAACCGCAAAAGCGAGTGCCTTCAATTGAGAGATTACTATAGTCCTTAAGAAAAAGATTTTGGGGTTCAACATAGCCTCGTAGCAAAAAACAGCGGGTTACGGGTTCCAAGCAAGCTCAAAGCTGAAAGCTCAAGGCTCAAAGAAAAACCATGATTCTGCTGCTTTGAACTTTCAGCTTTGAGCTTTGAGCCTTCCACTACCAACAACAAAGTTAGGTCTTGCTGAGCCTTTACTGTACCCCAAAAACATTATCTTGAAATCTATATCGAGGCAAAAAAATGAACCCGGGAAAGATTAAGAACCGTTCTCAACTGATGCGCTTTTTGGTTCAGGAACACCATGCGCGACAGCTCCACTACGATCTTCGCTTGGAGATGGCCGGCGTATTGAAATCCTGGGCCTTGCCCAAGGGGCCGTCCTTAAACCCGGCTGACAAGAGGCTTGCGGTTATGGTGGATGACCACCCCCTTGAATACTTCGGCTTTGAGGGGATCATTCCTGCCGGTCAATACGGAGCAGGCGCCGTTGTGGTTTGGGATCAGGGAGAGTACGGCCTCCTTGAAGGAAACGATCCGCTTGAGGCCCTCGAAGGCGGAAAGATGATCATTGAGCTCCACGGCAAGATACTTAAAGGCGGTTTTTCCCTCGTAAGAATGAAAGGCCGAGGCGAGAATAACTGGCTTCTAATCAAGAAAAAAGACGTTTACAGTCGGACCGGGTGGACAATTTCGAGGGCACTTACAAAAGAAAAGGAAGCCATCCTGCAGGAGAGGGTACCGCCCTGCAAGGCAGATTGACTGATCGGTTATGGGTTTCTTGACTTCTTAACCAAAGGATCTGTAAACATGGCCAGGGAGATAGCAAATATCTTATTTGTATGCACAGGCAACATTTGTCGCAGTCCCTTTTGCCAGGGCCTTTTCACAAAGGTTGCGGCCCAAGAAGGGCTCAAGGGCCTTAGAGCAGATTCTGCCGGATTGCTTGCACTTCCAGGCAACCCTGCCACTTTTCTGGCGCAACGAGTTGCTGCTGAACACGGTCTGGACTTGGCTGAACACGAGGCAAAATCTGTGTCAAAAGACCTTGTGGCCTGGTCCGATCTGATCCTGGTCATGGAAAAATCCCATGAGGAAGACGTATCAACTGACTTTCCGGAAACAGCAGGCAGGGTTCTTTTACTCAGGCACTTTGCCCGCTATGGTTCTCGAACGCGAGGCATTGCCGACCCCTATGGACTTGATTACAACGCATACCGGTTTTGCTTCCTTGATATTGAGGACGGGGTTTTAGGTCTCATCGATTTTCTCTGCAGCCGCTCAATCACTTTTGAACCTATACAGGTGATCTGTTATGAGGGCTACAAATCCAATGAATCCCCGCGTTCATTTGTACGGGACAGCAGGACCTTGAATATTACTAAAATTGTTGACCGTTGGTATGATAGCAACACAGATGCCCAATCCGAAGTCACGGATTATTTCAAGGTGCTGGCTGATGACGGGGGCACGCATCTTATCCGTTACAACCGGCTGCTTGACAGTTGGGCGGTACTTGCCCGCTAACAGGTCAGTACAGTCCGAGGTATATGAGGAGAAGGCCCTAAGTACTCTATGTCGTGTTAGCGAGGAATTTACTTGTTGATGAGTTTAAGGACCTTTGTGTCTTTGTTCGTCTTGAATACACAAAAGGTAGAACGCTTAGCCCCTGCCGTCCCATAAATGTAGTGTATGTCTATGCCTGCTTCGGAGAGTAAAGCAGATACTTTTTCCAGCTCACCGGCCTTATTAGGCATGTCCACTACAACAACGGGCTCATACTCGGCCTGTATATCCATTTTCTTGAGGATGCGTTTGGCCTTGGCATTGTCATCTGTAATCATCATAAAATACGCCCTGTCGTCCATCTGGTAGGCACAAAGGGCCGTAATGTTGACCTCAACAGCGGATAGGGTGGCACTAATCTCAGCAAGCAGCCCCACCTTGTTTTCCATCTCGAAGGTCAGTTGCTTGGATTTGGTGGCTTTAGTCATTGCAATTTCCTCCTTTTTCCAAGAATTATGAACTCTGTCATATTTATGACCTTTGTTGTTTATGACAATAAAATAGTATGAGTCAAGTAAAAAATATCAAATAATTAGATAGCATGGAAATTTTTTCTGTTTAACGTACGATACAAACCTCAGAGAGAGAGACAATACCGTGAGGAGCCATCATTGAAGTTATCTCAGCTACACGATATCAGTCTTAAGTGGAAGCTCATTATTCCGTTCCTTTTTCTCGCCTTGATGGGGGCCACGGCTCTGTTTCTGGTCTCTTATCATTTCCAGGCCAATCTGATTCACCACAACGAACAAAAGCGCCTGACGGATGAATATCAATATTTTTTGACTACCATCGAGTTCAAAAAAAACATGGCCATGAGCCTTGCCTACATGGTGGCCAAGAATCCTGTTGTTGCCGAGGCATTTGCCAAGAGAAACCGGAAGCGATTGGTAGAAATTCTGCATCCTGCTTACCAGATATTGCATGAGAACTTCGGGATAAAGCAATTTCACTTTCATGTGCCACCTGCCACCTCATTCTTGCGCCTCCACGCCCTGGGTCAACGCGGAGAAAAGATGGAGGCCTACAGACATACGATTAATCAAGCGCGGGAAACCGGTACTGGCGTCGGCGGGCTTGAGCTGGGGATTTTCGGTTTTGGCATACGAAGCGTCGTCCCTGTTTTTTATCAGGGCGAGCAAGTTGGGACAGTAGAATTCGGGTTCTCTTTTGAAGAACCGCTTCTTAAGGAATTCAAAAAAATCTACGGAGCAGACCTGACGATCTACGTCCCCGGTGAACCTGGAGACAAGAAGCCCGTAATTTTTGCCTCGACCCTTGGCAGGGACCTCATTCCCCCGGAACTTTTTAACCAGGTCTTTAACACGGGAGGAGTCATATTCCATACGATCAAGAGAGAGAAAAAAGACCTGGCCGTCATTGCGGGACCGGTTCGAGACTTTTCTTCAAAGATCGTGGCTGTCGCAGAAATCAGCGTTGATCGGAGTCCCACACGCGCTCTTCTTAAACGATATGGAACCATTGCTATAGTTATCGGGCTAACAGGGCTTGCCTTGTCCATATGTTTTGTATGGTTCATATCAGTGATTTTTACGAAGCGCATAGAAGATGTTGTACTGGCTGCAGGCCAAATTGCGGCTGGATATCGTGATACAAGGATTGCGGTGAAGAGCGCTGATGAACTAGGCACCATGGCCCGGGCAATCAATGAGATGTTAACGTCCCTGGAAGAATCTCGAAGAAAGATCAAGGACTACGCTCAAAACCTGGAGTTAATGGTGGAACATCGGACCCACACATTGAAGGAATCCGAAAAAACCTATCGAGCCCTGGTTGAAAATGTGCCCTTGATCGTATACCTGGTCATGGCCGATGGAACTGCTATGTTCTTGAACAGGTTCGTTGAAGAGACCATTGGGGTTTCTCCTCACCAGTTAAGTGGTCATCACGAACTGTGGGCAGAGTACATCCATCCGGACGACAGGGTTCGAATTCTAGCTCGTTTTGAAAAATGTCTGATCCAGGGCAAGGGATTTCTTGCCGAATACAGGATGATTCACAAAGATGGCCATGTTGTGTACGTAATGGATCACGCTATTCCCGTATTTCATGATAACAATGGCTTTATAAGGCTGGACGGCATTGTTGTGGACGTGACTGACAGAAGAGAGCTTGAGCAAAAGATCATACAAGGAGAAGAACTTCAGACCCTCAGTGAGGTCTCAGCCCGTCTGGCCCACGAGATCAGAAACCCTCTGACTTCCGTAGGCGGACTGACCCGACGTTTGCTGAAATCCCTTGATCCATCGGATCCAAGAAGGAAAAAGGCCGAATCGGTTGTGATGGAGGTGGAAAGGCTCGAAAGAATATTGAAAATGATGACCGCCTATATTGAACCTCAGTCGATTATGTTAAGGTCATGTGACCTCAACACGGTGGTGAACGATGTTGTCGAAACAATAAGATTTGAATTCCGGGATGAGCACTTTGCTATCAAATTGCGCACGGATTTTAGCCTTCCTAAGATTAAACTCGACTGTGATCTATTTGCAAAGGTCCTTGCCAATCTGCTGGAAAACGCCTTCTTTAGAATGAAAGAAAAAGGCGAGATTCAAGTTGCCACTCAAAGAAATGCTGAATATGCGAAAGTGACATTGTCCTACAAAGTGCCTTATGTTTCAGATGATGATATTGAACACTTCTTCTACCCCTTTCTGGCAGACTACCCCTTTGCCAAGGGCAAGCCGGATACACCTATTCTGGATGTCCCCATATGCAAAATCATCATCCATAAGCATGGCGGAATAATCAATGCGAGCAAAAAAAACAACAATCTGATAGAAATTACTATTTCACTCCCATTTGAGTAATCTCAACCATTATTGCTTTTCCTCCAAGGCATCCTTCATTCACCAGTTTACACTTTTTTCGAAAAAGCGTGTATTATCGAATTGAATGGCGATGTCCAAACTGAAAATTCGAAATCAGGTAACGCATCTACATCTTTGTGTTTTTCCCAATTTCAAATTTCACTGCCAAAATACAAGATCAACAAAGTGTAAACTACTTTTGACTTGTCGTGAAGGATGCCTTCTCCAACGCTACCTTTTGATGGCCTCTGCGGTTTGCAGGCATTCAAGGACGTAATCCTGGGAAAGGATCTGCCCCATGCTTTCTTCGAGGGGCCTTTCCGTGTCCACTGTGATGTGCATCTCGTCACTCACCTCATTCAGGGGCTCAAACCTCGCCTTGATTTGTTCGAAGTGGTGGAGACGTGCATCAGAAACTGAAGATGTTGCATCCCGCCTCATCAAACGTTCTTTAACTACGGGTTCGGGACATACACACTCCACAAACATCAGGTTTGCGTCCATATCCTTTGCCAACCGAAGGACCTCAGTCCGCTGGTGCAGGCTACTGTATGTCGCATCCAGAATAACAGAACACCCCTTGTCAATCTCTTCCTGGGCAAGCAGGAGCAACCTTCCATAGGTAAGCGCACTGGCACCTTTTGAATACATGCCTTCTTCAAATGGAACGTCTGTTTGCTTGTAGGGTTGCAGCCCGAACAGTTCCTTGCGGATGACATCCGAACGTAATACTTTGACACCGAGTGTTTTGGCGAGTTCTTTTGCAATGGTACTCTTGCCCGAAGCCGGCATGCCGCAGACCACCCAAACAGTGGGGCGAGTAAATTGCACGGCATACCGGTAGGCGAGGCCCATGTAACGATGGGTTTCCCTGAGGAGCTTGCCTGTTTCCTGCTCATTGAGATTACCTTCCTGTAGGCGGAAGCAATTTACCTTGACCCGCACAAAGGCTCTGTAGCACTTGTAGAAGTCAAGCAGGACAAATACATCCTGATCTCTTGTGTACCGAACGTAAGCCTTTAGCAAACCCTGGGCGATCTGCGGGTAGCCCTCGTAATCAAGATCCATGGCCAGGAAAGCCAGATCAGACGTGATATCTCCGTACCTAAAACGCTCATTGAACTCAATGCAGTCAATGATCTGGATCCTATCGGTGAAATAAATATGTCCAGTTCTAAGGTCTCCGTGGCAATCACGTATCTTCTTTCTTTCAATGCGATGCTCAAAGAGCTCTTGCCATCTCCGCAAGAAGGATTGAGTGGCGACACGAATAATCTGAAACATCCGCTCGTCAAGTATCCCTCCTGCAAATACTTCCGTTTGTCTGAAGTTCTCCTCGCAATTACCCCAGATCGTTTCCCATGACCCAAAGGTGTTGATGTATCCGCCGGTAGGAGCATGACCATAAAACCCGCCAAGGATCCGGGCCAGATCCTGAAGAGCTTCGTCGCCAATTTCTCCTTTTCGCAACAAACGAACCATGGAGCCATCCTCAGGAAGTTGAGTCATCTTCACAGCGTATTCAACAGGGCTGCCCTGCCCTGCGAGGCAGTACCCCCCCTCTTTTAAGGTAATGGCCACAACGTCAAGGTAGATATCCCGAGTCAGGCGACGATTGAGGATCACTTCTTGGTGGCAAAAGTGTCGCCGCTTTTCCAGGGTGGTGAAATCCAAAAATTCCAGGTTAACCGGCTTCTTGATCTTATAGACATATGTGCCTGTCAAAAAGACCTTGGAGATATGGGTCTCACGTTGTTCAATGGTGGTTACGGGGTGAGGGTAAAAATCAGGCCTTTCCATGGCCTGAAAGATCTCTAACTGCCTTTGCATTTTCATAAGCGACCCGTTTTCGATTGACTCTAAAAGCTTTTGGCGCTATAGTCTTTTACTTCAATAAGACTTTCTGTTGGTCAGAACTGGATCAACAGCAGCGTTAGCGTTCTACACTTATCAAAGGGTGTTCATATGAAGATACTTGTATCCGGATCCTTGGCCTATGACCGGATCATGGACTTTCCAGGAAGGTTTTCAGATCATATACTGCCTGACAAGATCCATATCCTAAATGTTTGCTTCACCGTTAATGGGCTGAAAGAAAAGTTCGGGGGCACTGCCGGAAATATCGCCTACAGCCTCGCCCTCCTGGAAGAGAGCCCTCTCATCCTGGCCGCAGCCGGCAAGGACTTTGACAGGTATGAAACCTGGCTTCGTAAACATCAACTGTCCCTGGAGGGTATCCGCAGGATTTCAGAAGAATTAACCGCCGGGGCTTACATTACGACAGACCTGGCTGACAATCAGATTACCGGATTCAATCCAGGGACCATGAAGTACCCTTCCTTGTTTGAGTTCGATGGGGTAGACCCCAAAAAAACGCTGGCCATTGTCGCCCCGGGCAATATCGAAGACATGCTCACCTATAGCAGCACCTGCAAAGAGAGAAATATCCCCTATATCTTTGATCCCGGCCAGTCCATCCCGGCCTTGTCAGGAGACCGGTTGATAGAAATGCTTACGGGGTCCAGTTTGTTGATCTCCAATGACTATGAGTTGGAGATGATTTTGCGGGCCGCAGGGCTTGAAAAAACCCAGATTCTGCAACGCACCGCAGGCATCATAACGACCCTGGGAGAAGATGGTTCTCTTATCTGTACCCGCGACCAGGAAATCAAAATCCCTGCTGCCCGTGCCTCCAGGGTCCAAGATCCCACAGGGGCAGGAGACGCCTACAGAGCAGGCCTGATCAAGGGGCTCGTCCTCGGGAAAAGTCTTCCGGACGCTGCCCGCATGGGCGGAGTCTGTGCCAGTTACGCCGTAGAATGCCACGGCACCCAGGAGCACTGGTTTTCCCAGGAAGAGTTTTGGGACCGTTATCAGGCCAACTTTGCGAAATGATCTTACCGCTCAAACTCAGGCAGGTATGCACTCACCTCGGTTAGCATGGTGTCCACTTCACGATAGATATTCTTGAGTTCACTCAAGGCGCTGCCAACTAAGGGAATATTCTTGGACACCTTGGTGCGCCCGAGTTCCAGCAACCTCACAGCATACCCGGCCACACGATCAAAGTTATTAACAGAAAGGATCAACTTAGGCATCCTCTCCGCCTCTTCCTTGCTCAAGTCTTGCTGGGAAATCCGGATCACATATCGGGAGATCGCCTCCCGCAGACTGCGGACAGCCTTGCCGTACTCTTCCACCCGGTCCAGGAGCACCTCGTCATTATACATGAATCCATCCATGGCATACTTTATCATATTTCTGGATATCTCGCCTAACCTTACGATTTCCTTGATCGCCAGTTCAACGGCGATAACCGGCTCTTCAACGAATTTGTCATCAAGATATTGCGGGATCTCTATGCCGGGCTTCTCGACCACCTTGGCAGGAACGATCCAGGAAATAAACCTTGAAAAGGGTCTCACAATCGGTAAAAACAATGCGGCGTCCACCAACTTTATCAATACATGAATGTTGGCGATCTGGTGTGCAAGGCTGCCGCCTATCCTTGGAATCAGCCAGAGATAGAGCTGGTAGAAGACCACCAGGGTCAAAAACGCACCAAATACATTAAAGAAGGTGTGACAAACAGCAGCACGCTTCGAATCTGCATCAGTACCGATGCTCGCAATAAGCGCGGTGATGCAGGTTCCGATATTGCAGCCCAGGATCAGCGGGATCGCTTCTTTCAAATCACCCACCATACCCTGGGAGGCAAGCATCACGATAATGCTCACAGTAACGCTACTGCTCTGGACAATGGCCGTGGCAATGGTCCCAACCGTCAAACCTATTAGTATTCCCTTCAGGCCACCGCTGCTTAACAAGAAAAGCTT
>MAXP01000240.1:0-232 GCA_001751085.1 Desulfobacterales bacterium C00003060
GCAACGCGGCTATTGATGTTCATGGCCAGCGAAAAAGTGTCATTTGTGGCCTTTCGAGGTATGAGTAAGGGGGCGAAATCATGAGTGTTGTGGATGAGTATGATCTATACAACTATTTTGAAGTATACGAAGAGTATCAGAAGACAGAGGAACCAAGAATAATGGTTGAATTGGACAAAAGGCTCTCTCAGTTAAAGGACCTGTTTCACAAGAATTCAAAGACAGTAATAGA
>MAXP01000240.1:264-8595 GCA_001751085.1 Desulfobacterales bacterium C00003060
CACGCAAATAGTATGGAAGAGATAAAAAGGACCCATACCTACGATTCTGAACGCGGGATGTGGATACCGACCTAAGATGAAGCCTGTTGTCGCCATTGTAGGACGCCCCAATGTGGGTAAGTCCACCCTTTTTAACCGTATTACTCGCTCCCGCAAGGCCCTTGTGGACAATTCTCCGGGGGTTACCCGAGACCGGAATTACGGGGATGCCCAGTGGGATGATGTTTCCTTTACCCTGGTGGACACTGGGGGGTTTTCTGATTTTGAGTCAGAAGGATTCGGGCCGTTGGTCAAATACCAGGTGATGCGGGCCATAGAAGAGGCAGATGCCATTATCACGCTTTTCGACGGCAGGGAAGGGGTCACTCCGATCGATACAGACCTGGTTCAAAGGCTGCGCCAGTGTAGAAAACCTGTGTTTTACAGCGTCAACAAGATCCATGGGCCGAGGCACGAATCGTTTCTATCTGATTTTGCTGTGCTGGGTGTTGATCCCCTCTATCCCCTGTCTGCTGAACACGGATACGGCGTACACGACATCCTGGATGCCTTGGTCGCTGTTTTGCCACGCTGCACGATTGATGACGCCTCCAAGCGAATCAAATTGGCGGTCATTGGGCGGCCGAACGTGGGAAAATCCTCCTTGATCAACCGTTTCCTTGGAGATGAGCGTCTTGTGGTGAGTGAGATACCGGGCACCACCCGTGATGCTGTCGACACGATCTGCAAGGTCAACAACAAGGAGTATGTACTGATTGACACGGCAGGGATTCGAAGAAGAGGCCGAGTCCGAAAGAAACTGGAAAAGTTTTCTATTATCAAGGCATTGAGGAGCCTTCACAGATGCGATATTGCACTGGTCATGATGGATGCCTCTGAAGGCGTGACAGAGCAGGATGCCAACATCGCAGGTTATGCCGTGGAACGCGGTCGACCCTGTATCATACTCCTGAACAAATGGGATTTGGTTGAAAAGGATTCCAAGACTGCCGAGCGATACGTGAATACCGTCAAAGACCGATTAAAGTTCCTGGCTTTTGCACCTGTGTTGACGATTTCAGCTCTTACCGGGCAGAGGAACATTAAGATCTTCGACTGGGTGGAAACTGTGTACGAGCAGTATGCTACACGCATCAGTACAGGACGGCTAAACAGAATATTTGAAACTATCGTTAGCAAACATCAAGCCCCTTCCTATCGTGGGAGACGCATCAAGTTTTACTATGCCATGCAGTTGTCTGCAGCGCCACCGAAATTTGTTTGCTTTGTAAACTATCCGGAGGCCATTCATTTTTCTTATGAACGATACGTGATCAACCAGCTTCGAGAGGCTACAGGAATGGACAGGATTCCTATCCGGCTTGTTTTTCGAAAACGGGGCAAGAGATCGTAAATGGATCTGTTTGATCAAACCGGAAAAGAGCTGACAGAGGCTGCCCGTCCTCTGGCGGATAGAATGCGACCTAAGAGGCTTGAGTCCTTTGTTGGTCAGACCCATCTCCTCGGCGAAGACAGTTTGCTCCGTCGGGCCATAGAAAAAGACAGGCTGTTTTCCGTAATATTATGGGGGCCGCCGGGTTCAGGCAAGACCACCCTGGCACGTATCATGGCGAGTGAGACCAGGTTCCACTTTGAGACTTTCTCTGCCGTACTCTCCGGGGTGAAAGAGATCAGGGCAGTCATTGATGAAGCCGGGGTGCAACAGCGCTACCATCAGAAAAAAACAGTCCTGTTTGTAGATGAGATCCACAGGTTTAACAAGGCCCAGCAGGATGCCTTCCTGCCACACGTGGAAAGTGGTCTGATCACCCTGATCGGCGCGACAACCGAAAACCCCTCTTTTGAAGTTATTTCCCCCCTCCTTTCAAGGACCAGGGTAATGGTACTTCAACCATTCTCTGATGAAGAGTTGTCGATCATCTTGAGGCGGGCCATAACCGACGAGGAAAAGGGGTTGGGGGCACTCTCATTGCAGGTCGAACCTGATGCGATGGAGCATATCATCTGGTCAGCGAACGGGGATGCCCGCACAGCNNGCAGAAGCCGCCCTTCACATGAAAGCCCTTCATTACGACAAACACGGCGAAGAGCATTATAACCTCATTTCGGCCTTTCACAAGAGCCTGCGGGGCAGTGACCCGGACGGTGCCATTTACTGGCTTGGTCGCATGCTCGCGGCCGGCGAAGATCCGCTATATGTTGCCAGACGCATGGTCAGGTTTGCCTCTGAAGACGTCGGAAATGCCGATCCCAGGGCGCTCTCTGTCGCTCTTTCCGCCATGCAGGCATTTCAATTTGTCGGGCTTCCAGAAGGCGATCTGGCCCTGGTCCAGGCTGCTGTCTACCTTGCCACGGCCCCGAAGAGCAATGCACTTTATGCATCTTTCGGCAAAGTGAAACAGACGATTAGCCAAACCGGCACGCTTCCAGTGCCGTTTCATATTCGAAATGCACCAACAAGATTGATGAAGGAACTTGGCTACGGTAAGGATTACAAGTATGCTCACAATTATTCAGAAGCCTACGTGTATCAGGAATACTTGCCGGATAAGCTCAGTGGCCAAGTCTACTATAAGCCTACTGACAGGGGCTATGAAAAGATCATCAAGGAAAGGCTTACGAAGTGGCGCAAGTATAGAGAGTCCATGTTTCAGGAAAACAAGAAAATAAAGGTGACATAGCTATGACAAATAAACTGGGATTTCTGGAAAAACCTATTGCAAAACAACGAGTTAAAACCCCTGCTGTGTTGAAGCGTCTCAATGCCGAGACCCGGGCGCGGGTGGAGCGGGTGAAACTCCTTGCTCTTGACGTAGACGGTGTGCTGACCAACGGCCAGCTTATCTATCACGCTGACGGCACCGAGTCGAAGGCCTTTGACGTGCAGGATGGCCACGGGATAAAGATGTTGAAACATGCCGGTATAGAGACAGTCTTGATTTCCGGCAGAAGCTCTCGCTTGGTGGACAAGAGAGCTGCGGATTTGGGAATCAATGAGGTGGTCCAGAAGGTAAAGGACAAGGTGCAAATCCTGGAAAAACTGCTTTCTGAAAGAGATCTCAAGTTTGAGGAAGTCGCTTTTGTTGGTGATGATATGGAGGACTTGCCTGTCATGTATCGAGTGGGTTTGGCTGTTGCCGTGGCCGATGCCTCAGAGTACCTGTTCGACACCGCCCATTACGTAACCCTTTGTCCCGGCGGCAGGGGCGCGGTAAGAGAGGTAGCCGAGTTGATCCTCGGGGCTCAGGGATTGTGGAACAGGGTCGCGGGACGATACTTTGAGTAACGGCAAGGATATCTGCAACGGCCAGATACTTAGGACGAGCCCTAAAGTGCATAGAATCGATAGACCCAAGACCAGCTTTGATCCTTGACTTGGGTCTGAAAACTCGTTAATACCCAGCGCATGAAAGCAAATCTATCTCTTCTGGTGGGACAAGCCGTGGAAGCTGCCTTTGCTGCCGGCCATCTTCGATCTGCCGGGCTCCCTCCCATTGAACTGGAAACACCTAAGATTGCAACCCATGGTGACTTCAGCACGAATATTGCCATGAACCTCGCAGCATCTCAAAAAAGGTCGCCCCGTGAGATTGCAAGGATCATCATAGACCATATTGTGGACTCCGACCACCTGCTCTCAAAGACGGAGGTAGCAGGACCAGGGTTCATCAATTTCTTCATTGCCTGGGACAAGTGGTATAAGGTTCTCAAAAGGGTTCATGACGAGGGCAACGCCTATGGTACCTCCCAAATCGGGATAGGGAACCGCGTTCAGGTCGAATTCGTAAGCGCAAACCCCACCGGTCCTCTCCATGTGGGCCACGGACGATGTGCTGCAGTGGGCGAAACCCTGGCCGCCATACTGAAGGCAGCAGGTTATGAAGTGGAAAAGGAATACTATGTGAACGATTCCGGGCGTCAGATTCGTACCCTTGGCGAATCCGTGTTTGTTCGGTATCGGCAGCACATTGGAAAGACCCTTGATATGCCGGCCGATGGCTATCAGGGAAGTTACATAAAGGACCTGGCCCGTATACTCTTTGATCAGGAAGGAAAGAGCTTGCTGGATATGCCTGAGGAGGAGGCCATTACACTCTGTGCCAAATTCGCGGCTGGTAATATCCTTGCAGAGATTCAAGAAGACCTGATGGCCTTTGGGGTTTCCTTTGACAACTGGTTCAGTGAACAATCCCTTTATGACTCTGGGGCTGTTGACTCTGTGATAAAGGTATGTCAAAATCAAAAGTTTATCTATGAACAAGGTGGGGCACTCTGGTTTCGGACGACAGACTTCGGAGATGAAAAGGATAGAGTAGTCGTTCGGACTAATGGCTTAACAACGTACTTTGCCTCAGATATTGCCTACCATAAGGACAAGTTTGAGCGAAACTTCGACCGTATCATTGACATCTGGGGCGCTGATCACCATGGATATGTTCGTCGCGTTTCAGCTTCGATCCAGGCCCTTGGATGCAACGGAGACCGGTTTCAGGTCCTTCTCGTGCAACTGGTCAACCTCCTTCGAGAGGGCAAACCAGTGACTATGTCAACACGGGCCGGCGAATTCGTTACCCTTAGGGAACTCATAGGTGAGGTGGGGCGAGATGCGGCACGCTTCTTGTTTTTGTTGCGCCATTATGAGAGTTCACTTGATTTTGACCTGGAACTGGCGAAAAAGCAGTCCAATGAAAACCCCGTATACTATGTACAATACGTTCACGCGAGAATCTGCAATATCCTGAGGAAGGCCGCAGAACGGGGTTACAAAGACATTGACTCAAATGCCGACTACCTGGAGTTATTGAATCTGCCTGAGGAGATCCAGCTTATAAAGCTTATGGCCCGTTACCCGGAAGTCGTGGCCACGAGCGCCCGCATGATGGAACCTCATCGTATTCCGTTTTACATGAAGGAATTGGCAGCCGCCTTTCATGCCTACTATCACGACCGCAACAAGCACAAAGTCGTGAGTGATGATGCCAAGCTCTCGGCAGCAAGGCTATACTTAGTCTCCGCTATCCGGATCATCATAAGGAATGGGCTGGATATAATGGGTGTTTCAGCACCGGAAAGCATGTAAAAATTGTTATTGGTCATTTGTCATTGGCCTGCCCCGTGAAATTTTTATCCCGTGAAACCTTTTTGTTTTTTCTGTTTCACTGGGGCCCGGTAGGGACAGCGTAGCGTATTTCACTGGGGTCATTGGTCGATGTGAAGTAATTTCTCAATAACTGGACAGTCTAAAGTCCTGTCATTCCTGCGAAAGCAGGAATCCAGTGAATAGTCGCAAAATGTAATCTACCCCAACTAATTGAGAAAACACGAACTATGGACTCTCAATTCAATAAGTCCGGCGACTTCTCAATAATCTGAGCCGACAGATGGTTAAATTTGAAAATGTCTGACTGTCTGAGCGCATTACATACCTCGAAAGGCCATAAATGACACTTTTTCGCCGGCCATGAACATCAATAGCGGTGTTGCTCAGGCTTGCAATAGCCNNCTTGCTCTTGATGCTCATGACTCACCGAGAAAAGCGCCATTTATAACCTTCCGAGGTATAGCCTTTCAGAAAAATAGTTGCAAATTTGCGGGATGAATCGTTCTGGTAAGCATGTGAAATTACGCTAAAATGATGCGCAGCTTAACTCCGCAATCCCTGGCCCAGACCTGGCCAATAGGCTCTGTGGTTGCATATATGAAGCGAGCGCCAGGGCAGGCCGCAATCCGCAATCAGAAATACTATAGTTACTATGTGAAAGGATAAATGGGAATTACGTATCCAGTGGTAGCAAAAAAAACCGCAAACAAGAAAAAACCGCAAGATCAAAAAAAGCTTGCTATTCAGCTTACCCGCAAACAGCTTTTTTTTTGGCTGGGGATTGCTTTTTTTGTAATGGCCTGGATGTTTGCCCTTGGTGTTATTGTGGAGCGCGGTCTTTCTCCGGTCCGTTTTGATTTGGAGAAGGTCAAGAAGGAGCTGATGGCTCTGAAACAGAAGGCATTTAAGAAAGATCGGGCGCGCCTCAATATTAAGCAAGACAGCCTTTCCGAGAACCCGGACCTTGGTTTCTATAGAATCCTTACAGAGAAGAAGGAAGAGGCCCGGTTGAAGGTTGCAAAAGGTCATGGGCAAACCTCAACACCCAATAAAGGGGCCCCAAAAATCGTTACAGACAAGAAGGAAGCGGCCCAATTGAAACCTGCAAGAGGTTATCAGCAGACCCCGGCGCCCATCAAAGTGACCCCAAAAGTCGCTAAAACGAGTGAGAGGGCCAGGCAGCGGAGTTTTACGATCCAGGTCGCATCGTTCAAGGATATCAAGAAGGCCAGACAGATGGTTGCCCGTCTTAAACGTAAAGGGTATGAGGCCTATGATGCAACGGCAAACATCCCTGCAAAGGGGACCTGTCACAGGGTGCGGGTGGGCCATTTTACGGATTTCGGCAAGGCCAGCGAGGTTGCAGCAAGGCTCAAGCAAGAAAAACTTACGACGCTCATTGTGCGGGAGTGAACATGAAGATTACCAAGAAAGAGGTCGTCCATGTAGCGAAATTGGCCCGATTAGATCTTGATGAGGAGGCCATTGACACCTATACTGGACAATTGGAAGACATCCTGACCTATATGGATACTCTCAATCGTGTTGACACCAGGGATATATCTCCCACCTCTCATGCCATTTTCATAAGCAACGCATTTCGTGAGGATGAGGTCAAGCCATCCATTTCTGTGGAGAGCGCTTTGGCAAATGCCCCCCGGTCTGAAAACGGGAGCTTTGTTGTTCCTAAGGTAATAGGATAAAAGAGATGGATCTGTGTCGATTGACCATACACGAGGCCCACAACCTCCTCACGAGGAAGGATATCACTTCAGTCGAGCTAACCTCTGCGGTTTTTGATCGGATAGGACAGGTTGAAGACATGGTCGGAGCCTATATTACGTTGGTTCAGGATCAGGCCATGGCTCAAGCTGCAGGCGCAGACGAGATGATCAGGCAGGGTAAAGGCGGGCCGCTAACAGGTGTGCCCGTGGCTATCAAAGACGTTCTTTGCACAGAGGGGATCAGGACGACCTGTGGGTCCAAGATATTGGAAAATTTCATCCCCCCTTATAGCGCCACGGTTGTAAGGAAACTCAAGGAGGCCCATGCCGTCATTGTCGGGAAAACGAATATGGATGAATTCGCCATGGGTTCCTCCACTGAACACTCAGCCATTAAGGTCACCAGGAACCCGTGGGATTTGACACGCATTCCGGGAGGTTCAAGTGGGGGCTCTGCAGCAGCGGTAGCCGCCGATGAATGCATCGGGGCGATTGGCACCGACACAGGGGGTTCCATACGGCAGCCGGCATGTCATTGTGGCGTGGTTGGCCTAAAACCAACGTACGGCGCTGTCTCCCGTTTTGGCCTTGTTGCATTTGCCTCCTCCCTTGACCAGGTCGGTCCCATCGCCAAAGATGTGACCGATTGCGCGATCCTCATGAATGGAATCTGCGGCTATGATCCTAACGACTCAACATCTGTGCCGCGGGATGTCCCTGACTACACCAGGGGATTGAGAGCAGGTCTTAAGGGGCTTGCAGTTGGCATACCTGCTGAGTATTTTGCCGCAGGCGTGGATGAGGACGTAGCCCAAGCACTTAGCGATGCGATTACAGTAATTGAGGGACTTGGGGCGACCTGCAAATCCGTATCGCTTCCCCATACAGAATATGCTGTGGCTGTGTATTATCTAATCGCACCTGCCGAGGCAAGCTCAAACCTTGCCAGATACGACGGGGTGAGATACGGTTTTCGGGACAAGGAAGCCGAAGAGTTGATCCGGATGTACAGTGATACCCGGTCAAAAGGATTTGGCTCTGAAGTACAGCGACGGATCATCATTGGGACTTATGCCCTGTCGGCAGGATACTATGATGCTTACTACGGAAAGGCATCCCGGGTCCGAACCCTGATTATGCAGGACTTCAATAAGGCTTTTGAAACCTGCGATGTGCTCCTTGCTCCTGTAGCCCCCACACCTGCCTTCAGACTTGGAGAAAAACTGGCCGATCCCCTTGCCATGTACCTGTCGGACATCTTTACGCTGCCGGCCAGCCTGGCCGGAATAGCCGGGATTTCAGTGCCGTGCGGGTTCAGCAAGGACGGCACGCCAATTGGGCTGCAAATCCTGAGCAAACATTTTGACGAGGAAAAGATCATCAGAGTGGCCTACAGTTTTGAGCAGGCAACTGATTTCCATACCAAGATGCCGAATCTGTAGACTTGTCGGCATCCTTCATTGACCAGTTTACACTTTTTTCGAAAAAGCGTGTATTATCGAATTG
>MAXP01000240.1:8635-9045 GCA_001751085.1 Desulfobacterales bacterium C00003060
ACTGGCAAAATACAAGATCAACAAAGTGTAAACTACTTTTGACTTGTCGTGAAGGATGCCGACTTGTCAGTAACAAATGACCAAAACAAGAGAGAGGAAGAACAATATGAGCATTCAGCCTGAGGGTGAGGACTTAAGAAAGGCAACAAGGTGGATATCAGATAAGCTTCAATATGAATCAAATGTGACCCTGTCCAAGGCGATTGAACAGGCCTGTGTGAAGTTTGACCTAGCGCCAAAAGATGCGGAATTCATGATGCGCTTCTTCTCTGAAAAAGACAAGGGGTAAGGGGCAAAACCCCTAAGATTATACTAATAGCCGCATCCTTGAAAAGTGTAAACCGAGGAATGGAGGATGCCCAAATAGTGAACTGTTGCGATGCCGCGCATAAGAATACTGCCTGATGTCT
>MAXP01000241.1 GCA_001751085.1 Desulfobacterales bacterium C00003060
TATCAGAGCGCTGAATGCCTCCGTTTTATCTACTTTTAGAAGATATGCTATGTCTTTTTCGAGGACACTGCGATAAATTTCGTCTATAATCCGAATTTTTTCTGTTTGTTTTGACGCCAGCAATACCCGTGGGTATCCCCCAAAATTCATATATTCCATTAATAATTGATGGGTTTTGTCCTTTTCTATTGCAAAGAATTCCGCGAGATTTTCCTTATACTTGTAACCTGTTTTGTGGTGGACAAACTCATCAAACGCAATTGTGGTTAGTTCAAATAGCCGTTTTCTGCCGACAAGAGATTCATGAATTTTCTCTTTTAATTCGAGACTTCCAGATCCGGACACAATGAACTTATACGGCAACTTCAGATCAAAAAGGCCCTTAAGAAAAAGACCGGCATTTTCTTTTTGCTGTATTTCATCAATGAAAACATAACTCCGCTTTTTGCCTAACTCCAATTCTATCTTCCTGAGCAACGCCGATTGGGATTCAAAATGAGGCCTGTCCCATTCAATGTCAAGATTCAGATACAGCGTTCGCTCACCCTTTTTATCAAGGTGTTCCCTCAGCAGGTCCATGAGGGTCGTTTTGCCGGACTGGCGAGGCCCTATGATAATACTTATCTCTTTTTGGGGGAGATGGCTTACCAAGTCTGAAAAAAGCTGTCTTTCAATCATGGTTATATTATAGCCCGATATTTATGAAAGTCAATAATGATTTAATCCGCAAACAAATAGTTATCTATTTTCTTTGCGGATTTTCGCCTCATACATTTTTCTTCCGAAATGTCGAGCTTGCGGGGAGGGTTCAGGAAATCCTTTTGATCAGAAAAACCAAAAAGGCCCCTATTCGAAAATTATGCGTGCATTGAAAGGAGCCTTCAAGCTGACATGGCTGTGTCATTCGGTTCGTAGAGCCTACGCCTCAGAGAGGAAGATGTGGCTATGTGTGATACCAGCCCATGGCCGGCAGGTTTAAGCAGATGACCGATGAAAAACAACGATTCCTCCCTACGGTCGAAGATTCTCCGCAACTTGCTGCGGGGACCTTCAATAGATGGGTATGGCAACCACAAAAAACGGGCCTTTAACATCTATCCTAACGATACTGATAGATTTTCCTATTATATATTAACCTACCGTTTCTGATACAGGTTTTCGCAATGAATATGTCCTTTTGTCCATTATCATTAAAGTCGAAGTCAGAGTAAACGCAGATATAATAGTAATTATATCTCTTTTTTCCGGTGTTTGTGTTGAGACCAAATATGAAATAACTGTGTTTATGTCCTTTGGAGAAGGTGTAGCGCAACTCGGGAATACTCTTTTCAGCGCCCTTGGGTATGGAGATGATCCCTTTGTGCGGATAAAACCCCTCATTTCCAATGAAGTAAAGGTCCTCCGCATCCATTAGGTAACGCATGGTCGCCTGAATGGCCGCATATTCCGCTCTGCGCCTGTACGCAATAAAATTGGGCACGCAGATCGCCGTAAGCACAGCCAATATGGCCATGGCTACCAGGATCTCAACAAGGGTAAAACCGTTTTTTCTGTTCTGAAAGACAGCCTTTCCCATATCGTGACTCGTCATTTCACACCCCGTTCAGTGAAGGTGACGTCTGGAATCGTTTCGTTGTCAGGCTTCTCTGCCCGGAGTTCGTAAGAATAAGGCGAGATTCTGCTGTAGGAGAAGCCCTCCAGATCGCCTGGAGTTATCCACTCAGGAGGCATATACTTGCCCAGCAGTTCATCTAACCTCTGGGGAATTCTACCCTCATGATCCTTTGAGTAATCCTGGATGGCCCGATCTATTATCACGGCCGCAGCCACGGGGTGTTCAGACGGGATGAATTCTTCCTCTTTTGGTATGTTGGGCCTATAGCAAAGAAACACGTTGACAAGTACTATGACAACCGCCAAGGATATGAGGAGTATGTAATCCTTTTTTGTAAGCATGAGGCGCAACTCTAAATTGGGACTCGCGCAGAAACACGGAAAACAAAGTACGCTAGCCAGTCTGTCACATAGCGCCAGGGCAGGCGCAAAATCGTCGAAATAGCCTGCTATAGCGCTACAGCTTCACTTCGTACCCTGCGGCTTTGCTCAACCTGTCTGCGTGCGGACACGCACGGGCAGGTCAGATCGACCAGATCTCACCCAAATCTGAGCGCGAAATCTGCCAAGTTATCTTTGCGCGAGCCCTAAGCGATGTCATTGCAAACAAGAATGACAAACTGATACCCTCCGTGCAATTTGACCTAACCGGAGCCTTCTTCGAAGTTGCCATGAGATGTTGGTTTTTACAACTCCCTTGGGAAAATGGGGAGGGGGACATGTTATTTGCAAATTAGTCGACAGGTTAGCATATTGATGATATTGGGTTCTTGTGCCATGATTGTCATTCCGGACGGGAAATGTAGGGTCATCGATCCTGTGGAGCAGAGAGTTGGGGAATATTCGGAATTGACAAAGAAGTGCTTGGGGGAGGTGAGTCCTGATGATTCTGATGGTGAACGACGCTATGACGTAGAGTCTGAGCGGCGAGGCCATCGCCGGGAGCTTGCAAGGGGCGCAG